>JAFGRS010000013.1 GCA_016935045.1 Lentisphaeria bacterium
CCGCGAATGCCCGCGCGGCCGCGAGCGTTCCATGCCCCCTGGAGCGCGAGCGTACCGCGAGCATCCCTACGTTGACTGAGGCCTTACTCCTCGACGCGGAGTCGCGGGGTGTCCATGCAGAGTGTACAGTATATGTCCCCGTGGCATGGTTCACCAGTCGCGGCGCGGGGTTGTGTCCATGGCCGACAAGGAGTGGACTGGGATGACTGACAGCGACGGCCCACAGGGCGTGCCGGCGGCCGATATCCGTTCGCAGCGTCTGGAGAAGCGGGAGCAGCTCAGGCAGGCAGGTCAGTGCCCGTACGGTTTCCGGGTGGACGGCCTGCTGTCCACGGCGCGCGCCCGCGAGATGTGTGCCGCGGAAGCCGCCGCCGACAGCGCCGCGCCCCAGGCTCGGGTGGCCGGCCGGATCATGGCCAAGAGAGACATGGGCAAGTCCCTGTTTCTCGACCTGCGCGACGCCGAGGGCAGGCTCCAGCTCTATGTCCAGCGCCAGGCAGTCGGCGACGAGGACTTCGCCCGACTCAAGACCTTCGACATCGGCGACATCCTCACCGCCGCCGGCACCATGTTCGTGACCCGTACCGGCGAGATCAGCCTGCGGGTCGCCGAATTCCGGCTGCTCTCGAAGTCCCTCCGGCCGCTGCCCGAAAAATGGCACGGCCTCACGGACGTCGAACAACGCTACCGGCAACGCTACCTGGACCTGCTCTGCAACGAGGATGCCGGCCGCGTGTTCCGCCGCCGCATCGCCATCATCCGGGCCCTGCGCCAGTACCTGGACGAGCGCGGGTTCCTGGAGGTCGAGACTCCCATGATGCAGCCCCTGGCCGGCGGTGCCGCCGCGCGGCCCTTCAAGACCTACTACCATGCCCTCGGCTGCCCCATGTACCTGCGCATCGCACCGGAACTGTACCTCAAGCGCCTCCTCGTGGGCGGCATGGAGAAGGTCTACGAGATCAACCGCAACTTCCGCAACGAGGGCCTGAGCCGCCGTCACAACCCCGAATTCACCATGCTGGAGCTGTACCAGGCCTACTCCGACTGCCGCGGCATGATGAGCCTGGTGGAGGACATGATCGCCGCGGTGGCCCGGGACGTCCTCGGCGCCACGGCCGTCCGCGTCGGCGACCGGGAGATCGACCTCGCGCCCCCCTGGCGGCGGGTGCACTACGCGGACCTGGTGCGCGAGACCATGGGTGCGGACTGGTACGACCTGGCGCCCGAGGTCCAGCGCCTGCGGGCATGCGAGAAGGACCTGGGGGTGGATGCCGGCTGGACCCCCGAGGCGGTGACCCACGAGATCTACGAGAAAATCATCGAGCCCACCCTGATCCAGCCCACCTTCGTCACCCGTCTGCCGGCCTGGCTCGTACCCCTGGCCAGGCGCTGCGACGACGACCCCTCCGTCGTCGACGTCTACGAACTCGAAATCAACGGCCAGGAAATCAGCCCGGGATACTCCGAACTCAACGACCCCGTGGAACAACGCAGCCGCTTCGGGGAGCAACTCGCCGCGGCCGGCAACGACGACGTGGCCGTGGACCGCATCGACGAGGATTTCCTGACCGCCATGGAATACGGCATGCCCCCGGCCGGCGGCCTCGGACTCGGCATCGACCGGCTGGTCATGATCCTGACCGGCGCGGAATCCATCCGCGACGTGATCCTCTTCCCGCAGATGCGACCCGCGACCTGACCGGAGACCCGGGACGGCAAGCCGTGAACCCGCCGCCCGGGCAAACACAACACCCCAGGCGCCGGACACCCGGGCAGAACCAGAAACGGCGCACCAGGGAGACGCCGGAACATGCCCAAACTGATCATCCAGGAAGGCTACCGACTCGTCGGGGAATTCGCCATCCCGCGCGGCGAATCGGTGATCGGCCGGAGCGCCGAGTGCGCCCTGGTCCTGTCCCGCAACGGGGTCTCCCGCCGCCACATGAAGCTGGTGCGCGACGGCGAACGGGTGGTCATCGAGGACCTGGGCAGCCGCAATGGCACCTTCCTGAACTCGACGCCGATCACCCAGCCCACCCCCATCAAGCATATGGACGTGATCCAGCTCGGGGACGCGCTGTTGCTCTACAACGAACTCGAACAGGATTGGCAGGAGCAGACCGTATCCGGCCTCGACGAGCCGGAAGCGGCGGCGCAGGTCTCCGGGTACGACCTGGACTACCTCAAGCGGGTCGTGGATCTGGTCGCCGCCAACATCGCCACCGTGATCAAGGGCAAGGACGACACCATCCGCAACGTCCTCGTGGCCCTGCTCAGCGACGGCCACGTACTGGTGGAGGACGTCCCGGGAGTCGGCAAGACCATGCTGGCACAGGCACTCTCGAAGTCCATCCGCACCGCCTTCAAACGCATCCAGTTCACCCCCGACATGCTGCCCACCGACGTGACCGGGGTGAGCGTCTACGACGAACAGGCCGGCGAGTTCACCTTCATGCCCGGACCCATCTTCGCCAATGTCATCCTCGCCGACGAAATCAACCGCGGCACGCCCCGCGTCCAGTCCAGCCTCCTCGAGTGCATGAGCGAATCCGTCGTCACCGTCGACGGCCGCGCCCACGTGCTGCGCAAACCCTTCTTCGTCATCGCAACCCAGAATCCGGTCGAGTTCCACGGCACCTACCCCCTCCCGGAAGCGCAACTGGACCGCTTCCTGATGCGCCTCCGCATGGGATACCCCGATACCGCCACGGAACGGGACATCCTCGGCAGCCAGGTCGCCAGCCACCCCATCACCGCCATCAGCCACGTCGTGGACGCGGGAGATATCCTGCGCTGCCAGGCCCTCGTGCGTACCGTCCACGTCAGCGAACCGATCAAGGATTATATCGTCACCATGGCCGCCGCGACGCGGCGACATCCGGCCCTGCTCTACGGCTGCAGCCCCCGCGCCTCCCTGGCCCTCATGCGGGCCGGACAGGCCTCCGCGGCGGCGACGGGAAGGGACTACGTGCTGCCACGGGACGTCCGCGACCTGGCCCCCTCGGTGCTGGGACACCGCCTGCCCCTGAAGCTGCAGGCCCGGGCGGAATTTGCCTCCTCGGAGGCCGTCGTGCAGCACATTCTCGAGCAACTGCCCCTCGAACGCTGGGAGAAACAGGAGTCGAGGAAGGGTCGATGAGCCTGTTCCTTCGTCCCACGGCTCGCGGCTGGACGGTGGCCCTGGCCGCCGGGATCTGGCTGTTGGTGGCCATGGTGAACCGCAGTGTCTTCGCCTTCCTGCTGGCCTGTTCTTCCCTGGCCCTCCTGGGTGCCAGCCTGCTCAGCAGCATCCTCTCGCTGAGGGGCATCTCGGTGCAGCGCGCGGCGGTGGGGGATGCCGTGGCCGGCGAAACGGTGGACCTGCCCCTGCTGCTGGGGAACCGCCTCTACCGCCGCCGTCAGCCCGTGGCCATCATCGAACGCCTCCCCTTCGCGGCCGACCCCGTGTCCCGCCTGATCGTCACCCCCCTCAAGTCCAGGGAGGAACGCGTCGTCAGCCGACGCGTCCTCGCCGTGCGCCGGGGAGAGTACCACGTCGACCGACTCCTCCTGCGCGGCGGAGACCCCGCCGGACTCTTCCTCCGGGAACGACGGCTCCACTGCCCGGGAACGGTCCTCGTCTACCCTGGCAGCGAACCCCTCAGAGACCTGCTCCTGCACCGCAGCGAAGACATGGGGGCCGTCGCCGGAAGCCCCGTCAGCGCCGCCGGCATGAGCCAGGAGTTCTACGGGGTCCGGGAATACCACCCCAGCGACGGCCTGCGCTACATCCACTGGCGCAGCAGCGCCCGCTTCGGCCGCCTCATGGTGCGGGAATTCGAACGCAACGCGGTCACCTCGGTGGCCATCCTCCTGGACGGGAACCAACACTTCGTCAGCGGCCCCGAACACTGGTCCAACCTCGAATACCTCATCCGCGCCGCCGCCAGCCTGGTGAAACACTGCTCGGAACTCTACTGCACCCTCGGCCTGGCCGCCGCCGGGGCGGAACCGGTCCTGCTGCGCCCCAGACTCGCGTCCGATGCCTTCGCCGAGACCATGCTGGCGCTGGCCGTGTTCCGGCCGGGGCAGGCTTCCCTGGCCGCCACTGCCGGGGAACTGGTGCGGGAACTGCCGCGCAGCAGCGTGGTGTACTGCCTCACCCTGTCCGCCTCGCGCGAGATCGCCGATATCCTCGAAGCCCTGGCCGAGCGCGGCATGAGCGTGCGCTGGTACCGTGCCCGGCGGGACGCCTTCGCGGTGCGCCGGGATGCCCGATGGGGGGCCGGCGAGGCGGCCGACGAACGGGCCCGCCTGCAGGGCGTGGCCGGACCCGCCGAACTGCGGCCCGGCATGCAGCTGGAGAAAGCCCTGGCCTGGTTTCCGGTGTGACCCCGGGGATGCCCTTGCATGGATGCTGAGGACAAAAGCGGAACGCCCCTGCCCGTCTCCCTGCAGCTGAGTTACATCCTCCTGTTCGGGATCAGCATCGTGGCCGGGCTCTGGCAACTCGGCCATGCCCTCCTGGTGCTGGGGGTCCTGGCGGCCGTTCTCCCGGCCGCCGGACTGGCACGGTTGCCGCGCCGCTGGTACCCGGGTTGGCTGCGGCAGGTCCTCCAGGTCGTGGTGGCGGCGCTGGGGCTGGCGTGGTGGACCCTGCGGATGAAGGGCTGCCCGCTGGATCTGGCCCTGGCCGAGACCATGGCCATCCTGGGCATCTCCCTCTGTATCGGCGGCCTGCCCAAGGAATACGGCTTCCTGACCATGATCTCCCTCATCCTCCTGGGATACGGAGGACTGCGGCCGGGCAGACCGGGATACGTCCACGCCTTCGCAGCCTATATGGTCTGCGGACTGCTCCTCTTCTACCAGACCCGCACCCCCAATCTCGCCATCGCCGGACAACGCACGGAACGCGTCCAGACGCCCCCCTACCTGGGCAACTGGGGCTACCGCCTGGCTCACCTTGCCCTGACCGCCGGCCTCATGCTCTTCCTCCTGGTCCTCTTCCCCATGCCGCAACGGCAATCCATCGGGGTCGTGCCCACCGGCTTCTTCACCACCCAGGACCCCGAATTCCCCGCCCTCTGGCAACGCTGGATCCGCCCGGCGGAGGAATTCCTGCGCCGCTCCGATGACCCCGAACACAACGCGGCGGATTTCCGCGACCCCACGGGCAATCCCAGCGCGGAAGACCCCAACGCCCAGACCCAGGCGGTCAGCAAAACACCCACCAATCGCATGGACGCCCGCGAGGGCGGCGGCGGCGGCGGCGTCGGGACCGACCTCGTCATGAGAGTTCGTTCCGCCGCCAAACTCTACTGGCTGGTGCAGCTCTACGATGTCTACGACGGTTCGAACTGGCGCATCTCGCCCCAACTGCGCCGGGGACGCACCGGGCTCGACGCCGAACCCACCCGGAGCCTCGAAGTCATCCATCAGGCCTACAGCGTCGAAAAACCCGCCAGTACCCGCGTCCCGGGCGCCTTCCGCGCCATCGAGTTCCATTGGCTGCTGACCGGCACGGAGGCGGACCCGGAGACGGTGCCGGACGTGGCCTTCCGACGGGACCTGGCGGGGGCAGTGCTGATCGGCGACACCCGCCACCTGCCCTGGCGCTACCGCTGTGTGTCCTCGGTGCCGACCCTCGACTCGGGCCGTTCCGGGGAACCCCGGGAGTCCCTGGCACGGATGGGATGGAACTACCGCCGGCTGCCAGAGGACAGGATCACGGAACGGGTGCGGCTCCTGGCAACGCAGATCACGGCAGGCCACGACACGCCTCTGCAGAAGGCCAACGCCCTGCAGGCCTACCTGCGCGCCAACTGCGCCTACGACGCCAACACCCCGGCCATACCCGAAGATGTCGATCCCGTGGACCACTTCCTGTTCGAAAGCCGCGCCGGATACTGCCAGCACTTCGCCCAGGCCTTTACCGTGCTGGCCCGACTGGTGGGCCTCCCGGCGCGCCTGGCCACCGGATACTCCCCGGGGACCTACAACCTGCTGGCAAACTGCTTCGAGGTCTACGAATACCATGCCCATGCCTGGACCCAGATCTACGTCGAACCCTACGGCTGGCTGACCTTCGACGGCGTGGCCCCCGGAAACCTCCACATCGACGCCAAACCCTCCTTCCTGAGACGACTGCTCGATCCCTTCGGCGAAGAATGGGCCGCACGACCACCCGAACTCTCCCTCAGATACCGCGACAGACCCACACGACCAACCCGGGAAACCAGCGGCGATACCCGGGACAAGGGCGGAGCCCTCGCCAAAACATACGAACAGATATACGCAAAAGCCCTGAAGACGTCCGGGGACGACAGACCCTCGCTCCCGCACTTCGCCCGGGCCGCTGTCAGCCTCCTCACCGACTGGCTGTCGGCCCAGTGGCAACGCCTGCGCGAAGCCCTGGGGGCTTCCCTCCAGACGGTCTGGGACGACCTCCGTTCCCTCGGCCTGGGCTTGGTTCGCTTCCTCCGCGGGCTCTCGGTGGCCGAAGGCGCCTGCCTCTTGGCGCTTGCCGCCGCCCTGGCGCTGCTGTGGCGCCGGCGCCGCCGCCTGGCGCTGCTGGCGCGGGCCTGCCAACGGCGCTGGCTGTGCCAACGACAGTGGCGTCGCCTGGCCGCCGGGCGGGAGGGGGATCCGGATGCCGTGGTCCGGGAGTGCTTCCGCTTCGCCGCCGGGATGCTGGCTCTGGGGCAGTACGCCCGTCCCGGACGTCTCGACCTGCTCGAATACGCCCGCCATCTGTCCGCCACCGATGGCCGCATCGGCCAGCTCTACGGCGTGCTGGCGGAGGTGGTCGTGCGCCAAGTCTTCCGGGACCAGCCTCCCTCCCCCGCGGAAGCCGCCCGCGTCTACCATGCCACCGCCCAACTCCGCGACGATATCCTGGCCCGGCTCAGCCTCAGCGGCCGACGACTGCCCCGCAACCGGACCCGAAACGCCGGACCCGGGTCCCCCGCCGCGGCAGGCCACGCCGGCAACGACCGCTGAACCTCACACCGGCTTCCCGCTGCCCCGCCCGGCCCCCGGACGGTTCGCGGATCCGTCCGCCCTCGGGCGGAAGCAGAAGGAACGGATTCACCCGGACGGGAAACACTGCGCCGCTCGTTCCTCACTCCGCAGGGTCCCCGCCGCTGATGCCCGCGTTCGGCATACCGCCGAGGACCTGTCTGCGCCTGCCTGTCGCGTCCGCGATGCAGGCAGGTGCAAGGCACAGGCAGGCGGCGGCGGCCGGCGCATCTCCTCCGGGCCTTCCACCTGCGCTCGCCCTACGGTCCACCTGGTTCGGCTTCGGGGGCTGTGCCGTCAGTCTGCGGTCTTTTCCGTGCCCTCCGCCTCCGCCACCGTCCGCCTTCGCAGCCGGGCCTCGTTCGCGAGAGCATAGAGGACGGGCACCACGAACATGGTCATCCCCTCGATGGCCATGCCGCCGAAAGAGGGAATGGCCATGGGGACCATGATGTCCGAGCCACGGCCGGTGGCGGTGAGGACGGGAATCAGGGCCAGGAGCGTGGTCGCGGTGGTCATGACGCACGGGCGCAGGCGGCGCTGGGCGGCGTCCACGACGGCTTCCCGGATCGCCCGGACCCCACTCGGGTGCAGGGAACGGAAGCGTTGCTCGAGGTAGGTGGCCATCACCACGCCATCGTCCGTAGCGATGCCGAAAAGAGCCAGAAAACCGACCCAGACGGCAACGCTCATGTTGACCGGACCGACCTGGAAAAAGCGCCGCAGATCCACGCCGAGGACGGTCACGTCCAGGAACCAGGGCTGACGATAGAGCCAGAGAAGGATGAAACCGCCGGCCCAGGTGACACCCACACCCGTGAACACCAGCAGCGACGTCGTCAGGGAACGGAACTGAAGATAGAGCACGAGAAAGATCACCGTGAGAGCCACGGGCAGAACCAGCCGCAGCGTCCGAGCGGCGCGGACCTGGTTCTCGTAGCTCCCCGCAAAGGCATAGCTGACCCCCGGCGGCAGCACGAAGGCGCCCTCGTCCAGACGCCGTTCGAGTTCCCGCCGGCACGCCTCCACCACGTCCACCTCGGCGGCACCCGCCTCCTTGTCGAAGAGCACGTATCCGACCAGAAACGTGTCCTCCGTCTTGATCATCTGGGGTCCCCGCACGGTGCGGATCCCGGCCAGTTGCGAGAGGGGAATCTGCTGGCCGCCGCCGGCCGGAACGATGACCTCCCCGATGGCCTCGATTCGGTCCCGCCGTTCCCTCTGGTAGCGCACCCGAACCGGGTAGCGTTCGCGTCCTTCCACGGTCCAGGTGAGGGTCTTGCCGCCGATGGCGGCCTCGATCACGTCCTGGATCTCGCGCACATGGACGCCGTAGCGGGCGGCCGCGTCGCGGTCGATCTCGATCTCCACGTAGGGTTTCCCCACGATCCGGTCCGCCAGTACGGCGGACGCCTCGACCCCGGGGACCTCTTTGAGGATCGCCTCGATCTCCAGGACCACCCCCTCGATGGTGTCCAGGTCGGGCCCGCGGACCTTGACCCCCATGGGAGCACGCATGCCGCTCTGCAGCATCACCATGCGCGCGGCGATGGGCTGCAGACGGGGGGCCGATGTGGTCCCGGGGATGCGCCCCGCCCGGGTGATCTCCTCCCAGATGTCGTCGGCACTGCGTATGCCGTGCCAGGCCGCCCGACCCTCGTTGAGAGCCGGGTCCAGCGGCGGCCGCCAGAGCCGGAAGGGGCGTCCCCTCGCGTCCGGCACCAGTCCCCCGCCCGCATAGGCGAAGGCCCCGCGGACGCGGTATGGCCGGCCGTCCGGAGCGGGCACGGGGACGCCATGGATGTCCCGGTGGAGATCGACTCTCTCGTCTTCGCAGCGGAAGCGGAGGGGGCGTCCGTCGGCGTCGGCGAGGAACTCGGGGTGGTAGGTGATGATGGTCTCGATCATGGATACGGGGGCCGGGTCGAGGGCGGTGTCGGCGCGGCCCAGTTTGCCCACCGCGGACGCGACTTCGGGGATCGCGGCGAAGGCCATATCCTGCCTGTGCAGGACGTCGAGCACCTCACCGATGGAGGCGTGGGGCATGGTGGTGGGCATGTAGAGGAACGAGCCCTCGTCGAGGTCCGGCATGAACTCCTTGGGCAGGCCCGGGAAGGCGTGGGCCAGGGTCACCATGGGGCCCGTTCGCCGGATGCCTTCGGGCAGCCATGCGGTCAGGCGGCCGAATCCCAGCCACACCGCAAGCCCCATGCCCACAGCCACCGCCGGGATCGACAGAAACAGGGCTTTGTGATCGAGAAACCACACCAGGAGACGCCGGTAGAACAGCATGAACAGGACGAAGGACCCGAGGAGGCCCGCGATGGGACCCAGAACGAAGAGGGCATTCTTGAAGAAGGACTCCCCCGGGCCCAACGGCAGCCAGTGAGCGGTCAGCAGCAGACCCACCAGAAGGGCCGCCGCCAGGTGGAAGGAGCGCATCGACCAGCGCATCGCCGCCGCCGGAAGACGGCTCCGGAGGACGTGCCAGACCGCCACCGCCAGGACCGTGACCCCCAGCCACCACGGCGCCGTCCACAGCAGACCCGCACCCAGCACCAGACCTCCTGCCACCAGCAGCCGCCGGACGCGCCGCGATCGCACTCCGCTGCCAAACAGCAGATAGGCCGCCGCCGGCGTGACCGTCAGGGCGACAACCACCGATGCCAGCAACGCCAGGGTCTTGGTGAAGGCCAGGGGCCGGAAGAGCTTCCCTTCGGCCCCAACCATGGTGAAGACCGGCAGGAACCCCACCACCGTGGTCAGGATGGCCGTGAGCACCGCACTCCCCACCTCTCGGGTGGCCTCGTAGATCACCCCCAGCCGGCCGGCCGACGGCCCGGCCTCGTCCATATGCCTCAGGATGTTCTCGCAGATGATGATCCCCATGTCGACGATGGTGCCGATGGCGATGGCGATGCCGCTCAGGGCTACCACGTTCGCGTCCACCCCGAACCCTTTCATGCCCACGAAACAGAGCAGTACCGCCAGCGGCAGCGTGGCGGAGATGACCAGGGAACTGCGCAGATGCATGACCAGGACGAGGATCACCAGAACGGTGATCAGAACCTGCTGGGTCAGTGCCGTTCGGAGTGTGCCGAGGGTCTCGTGGATGAGTCCCGTGCGGTCGTAGAACGGCACGATCGTGACCTTGCTCACGGTCAGCCAGGGGGGTCTGGGCGCCTTCGGGTTCCGCCGCAGCCAATCCAGCCACGCGGCTTCGTCGAGAACATCCTCGCTGTAGGCACGGAAGCCCTGCTCTTCGGCAAAGGCCGCCACGTCAGCGCGGCCCACCCGACCGTAGTCGACGAGGACCTTCGTGGGCAGGCCCGGAGCAATCTCCCGCATCTTCTCCTTAAGGTTGCGGATCGCACGGAGAGGATTCCCGCCGTAGCGAACCACCGCCACGCCGCCCACCGCCTCGACGCCCTGCTTGTCCAACGCCCCCCGGCGGGGCGCCGGACCCAGGCCGACGGTCGCCACCTGGCCAACCGTGATGGGAACGTTGTCCCGCACCGCCACCACCGCCGCCGAAATGTCGCCGACATCCCGGATGAACCCCCGACCCCGGACCACGTACTCGACCCGATTCACCTCGATCGTCCGGGCGCCGACATCCAGGTTCGACATGCGTACGGCCGCGAACACCTGCTCCAACCTGACCCCGTGCGCGCGCAGGGCATCGGGGTCCACGTCGACCTGGTACTCCTGCACGAAGCCCCCCACGCCGGCCACCTCGCTGATCCCGTCCGCGGCCAACAGGGCGTAGCGGACGTACCAGTCCTGGACGGCGCGGAGTTCGTGCAGGTCCCAGCCGCCGGCGGGACGGCCCGATTCGTCGCGTCCTTCGAGGGTGTACCAGTACACCTGCCCCAGGGCCGTGGCATCCGGACCGAGGGCGGGTCGGACCCCCTCGGGCAACCCTCCCTCGGGAAGGCTGCTCAGCTTCTCCAGAATCCGGGAGCGGGCCCAGTCGAAATCCACCTTCTCGGCGAAGATGACGTACACCGAGGAGAAGCCGAACATGGAGTAGGAACGTACGGTCCTCGCCCCGGGGACCGCCAGCATGGCCACACTGAGAGGATACCCGATCTGGTCCTCGACGTCACGCGGCGAACGGCCCGGCCAGGATGTGAAGACGATCTGCTGGTTCTCGCCCAGGTCCGGGATGGCGTCCACCGGCACCGGGTGGCGAGGCAGCCACGGAATGTGCCAGTCGAAGGGAGCAACCACAATGCCCCCAAGGACCGCAAGCGCCACCAGAAGAAGAACCACCACCCGGTTCGTCAGGCAGAAGCGGATGACCGTCTCCGTCACCCCCTTTGCCGCCAAGTCGTCGGGTCTCCCCGTCTGTCGTTCGACATCATTCATGACCGTGCAGCGCCGCTTCGCCGGCGCCTCCGCCCCACTCATCCCCCATCCCCGCCGCCGGCTGCCGGCACCTGCGACGTCGCTTCGCCACACCTCAGCATCCCGGCGCCGTAGTAGGGGTTGGCAATCTCACCCTCATGCTGCAGCCAGTCGGCTCCCCGATTGTCAAAGGCCATCGGGCAGCGCACGACCCGCAGCGGCGCCCGAAGGCCCGTGCCGTAGAGCCGCCCCAGGCGAATCATGGCTGCGGACAGGGCCTCGAAGGCAAGCCTTGCCCCGGCCAGGTCCGACGCGGCGGCAACCCCCTCCGCCGCGCCGCGGATCCGGGCGCTGAGCGACATCCAGGACCCCCGGGCGGGCCCCGCCAGCAGGGACATGTCCACCAACGCCAGACGCTCCGGCAGCCCCGCGGCCGCGGCCCGGGCGGCTTCGGGGTCGTCGCCGCTGAGTCCGCGGTGCGTGGCGAGGTAGCCGTCAAACAGGGGAGCGAGTTGGGAGGTGAACACGGCGTCGACCGCCAGGGGCTGCTGCCGGACCTCGTCCTCCGGGATGGCGGGCGGCCCCGCGGCCCTCCATGCCGGTCGGGAGCCCTCGGCCGCCATCATGCTCGGGCGGGCGAGGATCTGCAACGCGCTGTCGATCCGGAAGGACCCGTTCACCACAACCCGTTCCCCTTCGTGCAACCCTCCATGCACCACGTACCAGTCCCCGGCACGGGGCCCCAGGACCACTTCCCGGCCGTGGAACACGCCCGCCTCGTCCGGCGACGCGATGTAGACCACCGCCCTCTCGCCCGTCAGCAGGGGGGCCGTGGCCGGGATGACCAGCGGCATCTCGAAATGCGACCCCTCCGCCTCCGCATAGCCCAGCTCGACGGCGGGAACCAGAGCCATGCCGCACTCGCCGCAGGCCCCGGCGACGTCGCGCACCTGCTCCGGGTGCATCGGACAAAGGAACTTCCCCGCCAGAAACGTACTCCTCACCCGGTTCCCCGCTGCCATCTCCGCCGCCACCACCGCCCGGACAAACATCCCCGGCTTCAGACGGCCGCCGGGGTTCGGAACGTTCACCCGCACCCGCACCGTGCGCGTCCGTTCGTCCAGTACCGGGGCGATGAAGGCAATCAGACCCTCGAACGCCTCGCCCGGATGCGCCTCCGCCTCGAAGGACACCCCCTGGCCGTGCCGCAGCCACACAAGATCCGATTCGTAGGCCTCCAAAAGCACCCAGAGACGCGAGAGGTCCGCGATGCGGAAGAGGACCGCCCCGGTCTCTACATACGCACCCTCGACCGCCTCCCTGGCAGTCACGATTCCGCCGATGGGTGCGTGGATGGTCATCGCGTCGGCCGGCTTTCCCTCGGCCTCGATCCGGGCCACCTGTTCCGCCGTCAGCCCCCACAGACGCAGCTTCTCCCGCGCCGCCACCACCGTCGCCGCCGAGGTCCTCCGGATCAGGTCGGAAGGACTGCCGGCCACCTCCGCGACCGCCCGAACTGCGTCCAGCAGCTCCTGCTGGGCCGTGAGCAGCGCCGGGCTGTAGACGGTGGCCAGATGGTCCCCCTCGCGCACGCGGACACCCGTCGAATCCACATAGAGTCTCTCCAGGCGGCCGGCGAAGCGCGCCGTGATGGTCGCCAGCCGGGTCTCGTCGAAATCCACCTTGCCGGCCAGGCGCAGTCGGCGCGTCACATACCGTCTCCGCACGGGCTCCGTGCGCACCTCCGCCAGGGACCGGGCGGCAGGCGAGAGCGTGAGCGTGGCGGTTTGCCGGTCCCCGGCAGCGCTGGTCTCGGCCTCGACCAGGTCCATCAAACAGATCGGGCACTTGCCGGGCTTCGCCTGCCGGATCTGGGGATGCATCGAACACGTCCACAGACCCCCAGCCGCCGCCTCCAAAGCGACACCCCCGGGGGCCGCCGACGGCGGAGGCGCGGGCATCGACCCCAGGCAGCCCCGCAGCAACCATCCAGCCGCCAGCAACGCCAGACACGCCGCCGCCGCTCCCCCCCCACGCGCCGGCCCCGCCAATCGCTTCGCGACCCTCGGGAACATGGCTCACTCACCCTTCTTCGGAACCGGTGCGGCCTCCACCACCACACCGGCAGCCTCGAGCTTGCGCAGGGCCGCGTCCGGGTCCTTGCGGATGGCCTCCTTGCACCCCGCGCAGCAGACGTAGATGCGCTTGCCCTTCACATCCACGTACTGACGCTTGTCGATCTTGCCGCCCATCACGGGACAGGTCGTCTGCACCTTGGCCGCCGGGGCCGGCGCGGCGCCCCCTTCCCCTGCCGCCGCCCGCAGCCCGGACACACTCATGCCGACTGCCAGAACCACCAATGCAACCGTGGCTTTCCGTGTCATGGGATCGTCTCCTTGTATTCCTGTCGCGTTTCACTCCACACGCGGACACGCCTCGGGGTCCGCATCGTCCGATGCCCCGGTCAGACGCCAGACCGCCGCCGTCGCCAGCCACTCGTCCCGCAGGGCACCCGCGAGCGAAAGCTCCAATTCGAGCACCTGGCGCTGAGCGTCCGTCAGCTCGCCAAACCCCGTCGCACCGGTCCGGAACGCCTGCAATGCCGACGCAAAGGCCTGACGTGCCTTCGCCAACAACCCCTCCCGGTACAGCGAAACCCGCCGGCGGGCATCCTGACAACGATAGAGAGCCCAGGCCAACTCGGCTTCGAGGGCTCGCGCCACTCCCTCCCCCTCTGCCCGAGCGGCTCGTTCCGCCGCCGTCGCTTCCAGGACGCGGGATCGGTTCCGGCTCTGCCACAGGGGTAGATTCACCATGACCGTGGCGAGGATCGGGTCCCGACCGCTGTCGGCTGTGGGCATGGCCGCGTCGTCCGTGTCGATCCAGCGCAGGTCAAGAGTGATGTCCGGAAAACGCTCCAGCCTGGCCAAGGCAACCTCGCGCCCCGCCCGGGCGACCTCCCGCTCCGTCTGCGCCAACCCCGGATTCCCCCGGATGCGGCTCTCCGCCAGCGCCGGAGTGCGGCTCACGTCATCCTCCGGCGCCAACGGCAGCCCGGATGGCGACGGCAAGGGCATGCCCGTGGCACGATCGAGCAGCGCGTTCATTCGGGCAACCAGGGCCGGCCGGGATGCCTCCAACCCCGCCAGGCGATCCTCCAGACGCCCCAACTCGACCTGCAGGCGCAGGACCGCACCCATCCCTTCCCCGCTCCGCAGACGCTCGCGCGAGACGCTCTCTACGCCCCGCAGCAAATCCATGCTGTCGCGTACCACGCGCGTCGCTTCCCCAAGGTACCACAGCTCCCCATAGGCCTCCCGCACCCGATACGCCACCTCGAGCCGGACCCCCCGCAGGGCCTCCCGGGCTGCCTCCGCCGCCAGGGCGGCCATATCCCCCCGCAGACCCAGCTTCCCGAACCAGGGAAGACGCTGGGAAATCGCCAGGGCCTGCTCCTGGGGCCCCACGCGCGTCTCCACCTCCCGCGCATAATAGGTATACGACAGCATGGGGTCGGGCAGCGACCGCACCTGCGGGACCCGCTGCAACGCTGCCTCCCACCGCGCTTCCGCATGACGCACCCCCGGATGGGCCGCCAGCGCCAACCCCACGTACTCCGCCGGACCCGAAGAGGAACCAAACTCCCCACCCCTCAGCCCGGCCAACACCGCCAACACTACCCCTGCCCCCAGCACTCGTGCAAACCTACCCCGCCGGCACACCCCCGAAAACCCCAGCCACGACCCAATCCCCACTCCATCACGCCTCATCACCCCACCCAATACCCGATGAGGAAAGATGTCTGTAAAATATATAGATAAACTAGACATTATCTGGAGCACACACATGCATCTTGCTGCTCGACGTGAACATCCTACGGTTTTGGACACTCCCTATGGGCTTGGGTTCGGAGGCGCTTCCGTACGCCTGGACCGGACCCCGCCCACTGCCCGGCGTGGGCGCCCCCGTGCGCCGGACTCGGTCCACCGGCGCCGCCGGGCGCGGCCGTTCGCGGTCCGGGTCAGCGCTTCCGGAGGTCGGTCTCGTCGCCGTGAGCTGCCGCGGTGTCGTCCAGCGGTTGATCGAATTCCAGCTTGACGACGAGGACGGTGTTGGCGAGTTCGTTGACAGGCAGGCGCACCAGGCGCAGGAAGGCCCCCTGCTCGGTGTGGTCGCTGGGGGCCATGTCGACCGTCCACTCGACGGGCGCACCGGTATTGAGCAGGACGGCACGGCGCGGCGCCGTGCGGATGGGTTTGAGTTTGACGGCCTGGGCGACGGGATCCTTGGTGAGGTGAACGTAGAGCGTCGAGCCGCGCCGGGTGAGCAGGACGCTGCGGTTGGCGGTGAGGTGGGAGGCGGGCACCGTGCCCTCGAACGCCTCCGACACGCCCTGATACCAGGCCCCGATGCGGCGCAGAATGGCCGCGGCTTCCGCGGGGATGGTGCCGTCGGCCATGGGGCCGACGTTGAGCAGGTAGTTGGCGTCCCGGGCGAGGTAGCCATCGATGGAGCGCAGGAGGTGTCGGTCGGTGTAGTAATCCTCCTGTTCCCGGTAACCCCAGCTTTCGAGGCCGACGGACTGGCAGGCCTCGGTGCGGCGTTCGAAACGGAGCGGTACGTCCTGGCCCTTTTCGTAGTCCCGTTCGGGAGTGCCGAAGTCGCCCTCGTCGTAGCCGCGGTTGTTGATGACGGCAAGGGGCTGCAGCTCCCGGATCATGGCGTTCACGGAGGGGTCGACGTGCCGGTCGACGTTCATGTCCCACCACACGCCGTGGATGACGCCGTATTGCGTGCACAACTCGCGCACCTGCGCCTTGAGATAGGCAATGTACTTCGCCAGGTCCGGCGCGTCGCCGGGCTGGGGCGGCAGCTCGTGGTGGCGTCCCTGGTTGGGATAGTTCGGGTGGTGCCAGTCGGCGATGGAGTAGTAGAGACACAGGGGGAAGTCCCGGCGGTGGCAGGCCTCGGCGAGCAGGCGCACGACATCGCGGCCGTAGGGGGTGTTCACGGAATGGTAGTCCGTGTGCCGGGACTCGAACAGGCAGAAGCCGTCGTGGTGCTTGGTGGTCAGGCAGATGTAGCCCATGCCGGCCTCCTCGGCGAGATCGAGCCAGGCATCCGGCTCGAAACGCACCGGGTTCCAGGCCCGGGCCAGGGCCGCATACTGCTCCCGGGGCACGCGACGCCGCCACTGATGCTGTTCGTGCCAGCCCGGGATCGCGTACAGCCCCCAGTGCACGAAGAGACCGAAACGGCGCCGGAACCACCAGTCCCGACCATCCCCGAACCGAGGCGCCGGACAAGGACCCCCGGCCGCGGCGCCCGTGACGGATTGCACCACGCTCATGCTCCCGTTCTCCTGTCCATGGCGGGCGGCCCGACAGCGCGCAGCAGCACCGGGCCGGCCAGTCCTGCCGGCTCGACCTGCCAGCGCGAGGCATCGAGGGGGCGCCCGCCCGCGCCGATCATGTTGACGTCCTCGAACCGTTTCCAGGCGACCCCTTCCCGGTCCAGCCGGCGCACCGCGTTGGCCGCCGTGCTGACCACTTCGAGACGCAGCGTGTGCCTCCCCGGGGGCAGGTCTTCGAGCAGCAGGTGTGCCGGGGTCTGGAAGACAATGCCCCGGGACAGGCCATCCAGGAAGACCTCCGCCGAGGCGTGCACCTCCCCGAGTTCCAGGCGGGCGCTGCCGCCCTCCCAAGCAAAGCCCGTCTCGTAGGATGCCATCCCCGCGAAGCCGTCGTCACGCAGGTGCCAGGGCTCGGGGCGGTCACACGAGAAGGCCCGTGGCAGGCGGCCGTCCGTCCCCGCCACGAATACGACCTCCCAACCCCGCAGCTCACGGGCCGGGGGCAGGTCGGCGGGAAGATAGGGCCACGCAGGGACAGCCGACGAGTCCGCGGTAACGACCGCGGAGAGGCCCGGCGGCACCCCCGGAGCAGCGCCCGCACCGGTCTCGGGAGTCGGTCGAGGGACCGCCGCCTCCGCCAGCCACAGGCAGCAGGACTCGCCCGGGGCCAACAGGAGGCGGACCCTTCCGTCCCGGACGTCCGGGCGGCCGTAGCGTCCGCTGAGAGGGTCCCGCAGCAGGGCTTCGGCGAAGGGCCGTGCCGGTCGGAAGGATTGGTCCACGGGCTGCTCCGTCTCGTTGACCAGGAAGTAGGCCGTTCCTCCCGCAACGCTGCGACGCACGAAGCTCAGGGGCGTCGGTTCGAGGACCAGCCCGGGGATCTCCTCGACCCGATGGATGACCCGGTCCGCGAAACGGTCCCGCAGTCGCCCAAACTCCGCGGCGTCCCGGGGAGGCGCCGCCCGTTCGGGGAGATCCCCCGGCAACGCCTCCCAGAACACCACCTCCCGCCCCGCGCCGGCCAACGCCTCGAGGCGCAGAAAGGTCGCCAGCGGCAGGAACCGGCACCGCGGCACCACGATCACCCCGTACCGCGCCGGCAAGTCCCCTGCCAGCATCCGGTCCGAAACAAAGTCCGCCTGCACCCGATGCGCCCGCAGCGCCGCGGCCACGCCACCGAAGAACTGGCCCTCGAACCAATCGAGCCGGTGGATCCCCAGCTGCCGGATCAGGGGCGCCGGAGGAGCCTCGTACCAGACGTCGTACTCCGGCCAGTACAGCAGCACGTCCGTATCCGGCCGGCCCTCCCGCAGCATGGCCTGGACACGGCTGACGTACGCGTTCAGTGCCGGCAGGTGGCGCCACAGCGGGTTGCCGGGCTCGAGGTGGCAGGCGGCGTAGAAGACGCGCCCCGGGAAGCCCTCCTCGGGCGGGGAGTAGGCCGTGCCGTGGTAGAACACGTGGTTGACGCCGGCCAGAAAAAGCCGGTCCAGGGTCCGTCGCATCGCTTCGAGGGTGACGTGGTAATGTTCCCCGAGCCAGGTCAGAGACTCGCTCGAAACCAGGGGCTTGCCCGTGACGTGCGCGGCGGAGGCGGCGAAGGCGTGGAAGGTCGGCGGCACCGGATCAGGACCGTAGGTCTCGGTCTCCGGGATGTCCGCCGCGGCATAAACATCGAGGATGTTGGCAGGACAGCCGTGCGCCTGGTTGCGCGCCAGGTGTCCCAGGCCGTGAGCCCATGCCACCCAGGGGCGGATGAAATCCTCGAGGTGCAGATCGGCAAGGGTCTGACGGTAGTCGGCCAGCAGCCGCTTCGAGGCCTCGTCCGCAGCCGTTGCGGGCAGACCGGGAAAGGCGTATCCCCGGCGCTGCCGGAAGGCGGTCTCCAGTTCCGGGGCGCGCTGGCTGGCGTACTCGAAGGAGTCGTGGAACTGGGCCCGGCAGGTCCGGAACACGGGCCGGGAAAGGGCCTCGTCAAAACGCCCCCGCCAGGCTGCGAAGGAACGCGCGCTGAAGGGGTTGCAGGCGAAACCCTCCCCACCGGCGCCGGCCCGTTTGACGCGTTCGCCGGTGGCGTTGCCGGCGGCATCCATGCCGCCCTCGGCCAGGGTCAGGTGGGGGCCGCCGAATTTCCAGCCGCAACCCGGCACAAAGTCCAGGCCGAGCCCGAGCCGTTCACACTCGGCCGCGATATGACCGAAAAGCTCGAACCAGCGCTCCGCAAGAAAGGGCACCGGGGCAACACCCCGTACACCATAGATCGGGGTGACCTCGACACCCCCGAATCCCGCCTGCCGATAGGCCTCGAGGAGCGCCGTCAGGGTGGACTCAACCGCGGAAAAACCGTGAATCCACCAACGCGTCCAGGGGCGCGCCGCTGCCGACAGACGCGCTTCCTCGCCCGCCCCGGCACCTCCCCCCCGCCCAACGCGAGCCGGCGCCCCCCACGGTCGACCGGGACCCGACACCGCAGAACCCCCCGAAAGCAAGCCAACCGGTCGGGTGTGCATCGACGCTGCTCCATCATCCCGCGGCAAGGCGGCAATGGACACCGGCGGCCCGGGTCCACGCTGAATCCGCCGGCGCTCCCACCAGCGCCACCGCATTTCCGTCCGCGAGCACCTACTGATCGTCTCCTATCTGCCTGGACCGCCCGCGGCCTCGCGGGCATGGATTCGCGACTACAGAGAAGTCTGAGACGATTGGTAGTAGCCTGCACGCCCCGGAATGTGCCCGCAGGGACCCGGGCGCTCCAGACGATTTGAAGACGATTCGTAAGATGGCCCCCCCAACCTCCGCAGGCAAGGGCCACGCCAGGGTCCCTTCTTCGGCCCACTGAAGCCCGGGACCGGGCCCACCACCCACCGTTTTCCGGTCACGCTGCGCACGCCCGTGGCCGGAAAACACCCGTCCCAGACGCGGGAAGTGGATGGCCGTCGGGGGCCCCCGGCCCTACCAGTACGCCGCACGGCCCTCCGGGCGGCATCTCGGCCGGCCTCCCCTCCCCGTTTTCCGGTCATCGGATGCCCGGCCCGTCCCGAAAAACGCCCCCCGGCGCGGGGCTCCCATCCCCCCGTTTTCCGGTCAGGGCGGTGCCCCGGGACGTCCGGAAAACGCCCCCCGGCACATGGCCCCCATCCCCCCGTTTTCCGGTCAGGGCGGTGCCCCGGGACGTCCGGAAAACAGCCCCGGTCGGGGGCGGTCGCGGCGGAGAAGTCCGCGTTGCGGGTTGCGGAGGGGCCGTTGGCGGAGATGGTTAGGTGTTGGGGCGGCGGCGCGCTTCGGCGGGGGCGCGCGCATCCCGGTCACCATGGGTCGGAGCACGATGTCGGGTCCGGCCACTCGGACAAGGAGCATAGCCATGTTCCATCGTCGCGTCGGGAGCGTTGGCGGGACCGCTTGGTCTGCGTGTCTATGGTTCCTTGGGGCAGCGTCGTTGTGCCTGGCGGCGGGTCCCGACCCGGTGCTGACCGGGTTCGAAGGCGGCTTCGACTACGCTTTCCTGGCGTGGGAGAAAAGCGTCACCGTGACGGACGGAATTCTGTGCATCCGGGCGAAGGCAAACGACGGCGGCGGGGGCCTGAATGTGCGCCTCGACCTCTCTGACTTCTCTGAATGGACTCCCGCTCTGCGCCTGCGCACACGCCCCGACAACGCCGCGCGCCGCCTGCGTCTCATCCTCGGGGACGAGGACGGCACAACCCATGAGTTCAGCATCCCGCTCACTGCTCTCGAACCGGACCGGTTCACCCTGGTGCCTGCCGCCGATGGCGCCGCGCTGATGGAACCCTCGGAGAGCAGGCCCGGCAGGATCGAGGGCCTGGACTGCTCCCGGATCACCATGCTCCAGGTGCAGGGAGACTGGGCCAAGGAGACGATCCACGTCGAACTGGACCGAGCGGAACTGCTGCCGCCAACGGACGAGTTCCGCGCCCAACGGACCGTCCTGCGGGAACGCAGGGCCGCCGCGGCCGAGAAGCAGCGCCGGGAGGCGGAAGACCTCGAGCGCCGCAGGCAACAGCGCCTGGCGAATCCCGAACACCACGCCGACGGCCCCACCGTCGTCCATGTTGGCCCGGCAGCAGCCGACATCCTGGAACTGGTCATCCAGGAGAAGCATCTCGTGCCGACGCCGCAGGTGCGCTACGAGGCGCAGGCGGAGGACACCGTCGAGGCCAAGGGGGCGAACGTCTTCGCCTGGGAGGGTGAAGCGATCGTGGAGACAAGGAAGGATGTCGAGGTGCGCCGCAAGACCGGCCGGAAGACCGAGGTGCTGGGACATCTGGCCGGCAGGGTGGGGCTGCTCAAGCCGCCGGAGGTGCTGAGCGGGCAGCCCCTCTGGGTCGAGACCGTCGCCGACCCCGCCGCCTACCGGGTGTCGAGTTCGGACGACCCGGCCTGGCGCCAACCCCATCCCCCCGTAGCCGTGGCCTGGAAACGAAAGCCCAACAGCCTCTTCACCCACAACGAACCGGCCCTCGTGCACCACGTCTATCTGCGCCTGGACGCACCTCTGCGGGAGGGCTGCCTGTATCGTGTCGAGATGGTTGGCCTCAACACCCGCGAGGAGGCCGTGAGTGTCCGTCACGACCCGAACCGGACACGCAGCGAATCGGTCCATGTGTCCCACATCGGCTTCCGCCCCGATGACCCGCTGAAGCGCGGCTGTTTCTCCGTCTGGCTGGGCACCGGAGGCGCATCGAGCATCGCCGATGCTCCGGCCCCGGCCTTCCGCCTGGTGGACGCGGCGACGGGGGAGATCTGCTTCCAGGGGACGGTTCGGCGGCTGAAGGGCGCCACCGAGCGCGAGAGTTTCAGGGATGGACGCAACTACAGCCGCACCGACGTCGGCGTGCTGGAGTTCGGCGGATTCCGCCGGGAGGGGGTCTACCGTCTGTGCGTGGACGGCGTTGGCTGCAGCTATCCCTTCGCCATCGCGGGGGACGTCTGGGGAAAGGCCTTTGCCCTCTCGATGACCGGTCTGCTGCATCACCGCAGCGGCATCGAGCTGGGTCCCCCGGTCACGCCGTACCTGCGGCCGCGCCCGATGCATCCGGAAGACGGCTTCCGCGTCCTGCGCCTCGGGGTCACGACTCTGGACGGGGAGTCGGATGCGGTGCGGGGGGACGTGGGCCGGTTGCGGGGCGGTGCTCTGGAGCACGCGGCGGAGGCCTGGGGCGGGTATATGGACGCCGGGGACTGGGATCGTCGCAGTGCGCACCTCGAGGGTGTTACGTACCTGCTTCTCGAGTTGTACGAGTTGTTCCCCGAGCATTTCCGGAAGGTGGCGCTGGCTCTGCCCGCTTCCGAGCGTGCCAACGGCCTTCCGGACCTCCTGGACGAAGCCCTGTGGAATCTGGATTTCCACTTCCGCTTGCAGCGGGCGGACGGCGGCGTGTGCGGGGGGGTGGAATCAACGGCCCATCCGCGTGCCGGGGAGTGCAGCTGGCAGGAGTCGCTGGTGGCCGGGGTCTTCGCGCCCGACCCGCTATCGAGCTGGCTCTTCGCAGCCTGTGCCGCCAAGTTCGCCCGCATCGCTCCCCCGGAGGCAGGAGAACGAACCCGGACGTTCCACGCCGCCGCCCTCAACGCCTGGGAATGGGCCGAGACCCAGGCGGAGTCGGCTGCGGCCGCCAGACCCCCCGAGCAACAGGCCAAGATACGACAGGCATTCCAGAAAGCCCGCAATCTCGCCGCCGTCGAACTCTACCGCCACACCGCCGAACCCCGTTTCCACACCGCCTTCCGCGACAGCAGCGTGCTGGCCGACGCAAACCCCGAAGTCCTGCGCCAGGAATCCGCCCTCTTCGCCTATGCCCGGCTGCCGGACGAGCTGGCGGACGCCGACTGGAGGGCCCGCGCCCGGATGGGCATCCTAAAGACGGCGGACGACGCGCTGGCCTTCGCCGCGGACAATGGCCTCGGCCTGGCGGCGCCGGTGCCCACGCTACCGCCCATGGGATACGTCGGCTACTTCTCCGTCCCGGGTATGATCTCCCGCTGCCTCCCCCGCGCCTATGCGCTGAGCGGAGAGCCGAAGTACCTCGTCGGGACCCTCCAGTCCTGCCTGTTCGCCGCCGGCGCCAACCCGGACAACATGGCCCTGACCACGGGCCTCGGCCCCAACCCCGTGCGCTTCCCGCTGCACATCGACAGCCGGAATTCCGCGCAGCCTGCCCCAACCGGAATCACCGTCTACGGCCCCAGTGACCCGGCCGAAAACTACCCCTTCGATGCCTGGGCGCATACCTGGTTCCTAGCCAAAACCATGACCCCGCCGTCACGCCAGTGGCCCGCCGCCGAGTCCTACTGGGACATCTTCACCGTGCCTTCAACCAACGAATACACCGTGCACCAGACCATCGGCCCCACGGCCTACACCTGGGGGTTCCTGGCGGCCCGGACCGCAACGACCAACCGCTGAACGACGCCGCACCAGGTACGGCGGAGACCGCCGGCACCATTCCTCTCCGTACACGTTGGTGCCATCCCATCGTCCGCCCGGTCAGGATGCCTGGCTCTCCAGCGTCGACCCGGCGGCGCGGAACACCACCCCAACCAACCGGCAGACCCCGGCCCGTTTTCCGGCCATGGCGGGCGCGGCGGCTGTCCGGAAAACAGCCCCCGCGCGGGCGCTCCCATCCGCCCGTTTTCCGGTCACCGGACGCCCGGTTCGTCCGGAAAACAGTCCCGGTGCGGGGCCCCCCATCCGCCCGTTTTCCGGCCATGGCGGGCGTGTCGGATGTCCGGAAAACAGCCCCCGCGCCGGCCTCCCATCCCCCCCCGTTTTCCGGTCACCGGACGGCCGGTTCGTCCGGAAAACAGCCCCGGTGCGGGCTCCC
>JAFGRS010000724.1 GCA_016935045.1 Lentisphaeria bacterium
AGGCGCCACGAGCCGAGTGGCGCAATCCCGAAGACTGTCGCGCTCGGCTCGCGCGACCTACTGTAGGCGCCACGAGCCGAGTGGCGCGGCAGGACATGGCCGCTCCGGCCGAGGATGCCCCCCGGGCGGCCGGGCGGACCGCGGGCGTTCCCTCCGTGGGTGTGCACGAATCGGTCTGCGTTTCAGGGCAACATGACACCCGAGGTCTTCCCATGCTCGAGATCGAGGTGCTGTGGCTGACGCTCCCGACCTACCAACGCGGCCCGGACTCGCCTTTTCCTGCCCTTACCTTCAGCGGCCGCCGTCCGGGGCGCCGACCGGTGTATCCCTACCCGCTGCAGGACGACATCGACGCGGCCACCATGGTGCGCCAGGATGGCTGTCGGCATCGGGCGGTACGCCTGAGCAACGGCATTCTCGAAGCTCTGGTGTTGCCGGGGATGAATGGCCGTCTGTACTCTCTGCGCAACCTTGCCGACGGACGCGAGCTGTTCTACCGCAACCATGTTGTCAAGCCCGGCCTCGTGGCATTGCGGGGTGCGTGGCTGAGCGGCGGCATCGAGTTCAACTTCCCGACCCTCGGCCATACGGTGAGCACCGTTTCGCCCGTCTTCTGGCGCCTCGAGCAGAGTGCGGCCGAAGTGGCGGTGGTCGTCGGCGACCTGGACCGCAGCACGCGGCAACGCTGGGAGGTCCGTATGGCACTCGCGCGGGACCGCGCGGCCCTCGATGTGCACACCACCCTCGCCAACCCGAATCCCTACCGGGAACGCCTCTACTACTGGGAGAACGCAGCCGTCCCGGCGACCGACGACCTGCGCTTCGTCTGCCGCTGCGACTGGACCGTGGGCAGTGTCTCCCAGCCCTTCCCCCTGCGCCAGGGACGCGACCTCTCCCTGCACCCGAACAACCCTCTGCCCGTGGACCACTTCGGGTACCGTTCCTACGCCGATTTCTTCGGGGCCTACTACCCCGCAACGCAGTACGGGACCTACCACATCGCCCCGCGCCTCAGCCTCCCGGGACAGAAGTACTTCACCTGGGGAACCGGTGAAGACGACCTCATCTGGCAACGCTACCTGACCGACGCTGACGGACCCTATGTCGAGATCCAGGCCGGGGTTCTCGAAACGCAATGGATCACCGATTGGCTTCAGGCCGGGGAGGTGGTGCGCGCCTCGGGGCGCTGGTTCGGCACGGCGGAGATGGGAGAGGTGACCTGGGCAACCCCCGAGCTGGCCCTCGCCGCCGAGGCCGCGGAGAACGACCTCCGTCTCTCCCTCTACTCCATCGCTGTGGAAGGGAGGGCGGACGTCTGCCTTGAAAACGGTTCCCGGCAGCACCGCCAGTCGTTGGTCCTCGGCACCGGTCGGACCACCCACGTCGATCTGCCGGACCTGCGGCCGGCAACCCTCACCATCCGAGGGCAGGACGGACGCCTCCTCCTGCGTGAGACGTGGCACCGCGCCACGGACGGCGCCCGGGACCCGGCCAGGGATCCGCAGCCACCCACCCAGTGGGCCATGCGCGACCGACGCGAAACCCCCCTCGGCAAAGCCGCCGTCGCCATGCAGTTCCACCGCTGGGCCGAAGCCGAACGCATCCTCGAGGAAGCCACGGCCGCGGACGTCCGCCAGGACCGCGAAGCCCTCGGCGTCGAACGATACCTCAAGACCGACCGGCCCGAATCTGCCCTGGCCCGGGCCCGGGAGGCGCTGGCATCCTATCCCGGCCACCTCGGCATCCACGCCCTGGCGGCCGCCGCCGCGGCGCGTCTGCACCGTCTGCACGGCGGCCCCGACGCCGAAGCCGCGCTCCGTGACCATGCCCTCGCGGCGCGCCGCGGACCGGCCCTGGCGGCACCGCTGGCCCAACTCCTGGCCGAGGCCGAGATCCGCAGCGGCCGCCTCCACGCCGCCACCCGCATCCTCGACGCCGTCCTCGACATGGCGCCGGACACCGAGGATGCCCGGATCCTGCTCAGCGCCGCACTCCGGCATGGCGGCGCACGCCAGGCCGCCGCGCACGTTCTCGAACGCCAGCCCATACCCCTAACTCCGGCGCGCGAACTCGAGTCCTGGTTGCTCCACGGCGAAGGCAGTCCGCGACCCTGCCTGCCCGATGCGCCCGTCGGACAGGATTGGGGTGAGACGCATGCCGCCGACCTCCTCCTGGAACCCCTCTTCACCTATTGGCGCGTCGCCCTGCTCGACGACGTCGAGCGACTCCTCGAGGCGTTGGCGGAGTCCTTTCCCCGCCTCGCCGACCATCCCCATGCCCTGCTTCTGCGCATGGATGCCGCGGCCGCCCGGAACGACGATGACCAGGCACGCGAGTGGGCGCTGAGGGCATCCAGGGCGTGCGTGGACTGGGTCGCGCCCTCGCGCTGGGAAGAGGCCTGCCTCCTGCAGCGGGCCATGGCACGGCTGGGGCCCGGGGAGCATGGCGTCCTTCCCTACCTGCTCGGGCTGTACCGCGCCGAACACGACGCCATGGACGCGGCAGTCGCACTCCTTCGGCAAGCCTGCGAAACGCCTGCCGCGGCGGGACCCGCGCGCGGACTCGCGGCCAAGGCCCTGGCGGACTGGGCCGAGGGAATTCAGGCAGATGCCTCCCGGGCGGCCGCATTCCTGCGCCAGGCCCTGCAGTGCTTCCCGGGAGACCGGAGACTCCTTCTGCAACTCGACGAATGCCTCCGGCACAGGCACCGCACCCGGGAACGCCTCGAACTCTGGCGCCAAGCCCCCTCCCACCTGCGCGAGCGCGGCGACGTGACCTGCGCCCTGGCCCGACTGGACCTCGATCTCGGCCAAC
>JAFGRS010000107.1 GCA_016935045.1 Lentisphaeria bacterium
CATCGTCATCCGCTGCCTCCCGGAGGGGCTGATGGCCTACCTCCCCACCGTCGGCCTGCTCGGGTTCCTGCCAGTCTCCCGCATGATCGGGGGACCCTATCGCCTGGACCGTCACAGCGGGCGCCTGTCCGCGTCAAGCGGTGGAAAATCCTACACGAGCGGCGATGTTATTGCGGTCCAGATCCGGCGGGCTGACACAGTCCGCGGGGAACTGCGCCTCGACCCGGTGCAGCCCCGGGTCTGAGGTCTTCCGCCGGCGCCGATGTCGTGGACCTTCCCCTCCGGTGTCCTGGCGTGCCGTGGCGCGCCCCGGGTGTTCGTGTCTGGGTCAAGGAATCGATCACTGTGTACACGCTTGTTCTCTCCTTTGTCGGCGCCGTTCTGCTTGGCGGCATGCTCATCCTGCTCTGGCCCGGCCATCCCATCCTGGCCGCGTTGGCCGGCATGGTCGGCTTCCTGGGGACCCTGGTCGGCATCAACCTGGCCTTGCGACGCAGGGTCGAGGCCGTCTTCAAGGGCGTCCAGGCACACATCGAGTCGACCCAGGAACAACTCCGACGCCGCATTGCCACCATGCAGAACAAAAACATGGCCGGCGGCAAGGGCCTCCAGAAACTCCTCGAAAAAGAGCAGACCGACTCGATCCTCGAAGCCATCCGGTTGCTCGATGGAGTGGCTCCCCTGCGCAAGTGGCACATCATGATCGAGAGGCAGGCCAACACCCTCCGCGGCCAACTCTACTACCAGATCAAGGACTTCGACCGGGCCCGGGAATGCCTCGCCAAGAGCATGGTCCCCGTCCCCGACCCCCTCACACTGGCCATGAAAATGGCACTCGACTACAAGGACGGTCGACTGCAAGAGGTCGAGAAGGCATTCAAACGCGGCAGCAAGCGGTTCAAGGACGAAAAGGCCGTGCTGCTGTACGGCCTCTATGCCTGGGTGTTGGTCAAGTCCGACCGCATCGACGACGCCGTGGCCGTGCTCGAAGAAGGCAAGGAGAAGACCGAAGACGAAACGTTGCGCCTCAACTGGGAACACCTCGCCAACGGCCGCGTCAAGCACTTCTCCAACGCCGGCCTGGGCGAACAGTGGTATGCCCTCCACCTCGAAACCCCGAAGCCCGTGCGCGTGCGCCAAGCCGCCTTCGGAGGCAAGATCCGGCGCCGCTGAAGGGACGCCCAAACCCTCAGGTCCGCCCTGCGGCCCGAGATACGCGTGGGATCCCGGAGGGCGAAGCGGCACCGCGATTCTCGAAATGGCCCTGATTCCGCGGACTGCACCGTCGCCGGGCGCCCGGCGAGGGTGTATCCTACGGGGGAGGACAATTCGGCCCACGGGCCTGCGCCGGCCGCGGACGTCCCGGTGGACCGAGGCCGGTTCCGCCGCTGCGGGGCCCGGCGCGCCGGCACGGTGCAGGTGCGGAGCAAGGGGGTACGAGGATGACAACACTGCGAACGACCCTGGGTCTGACTGCCTGTGTCGGCCTGGTGGGTTGCGCCCTGGGTGCCCGGGATGCCGCCGCCGCCGCGGCGCCGGCGCCGGCCGCTGACCGGTCGGCCTTCGAGGAGGCGGCTGCCGGCGGCTGGAAGGAGGTCCTCGCGGATCCCTGCACCGGGGACTGGCGCGGAACGTGGGTCCTCGACGGAGAAGTCGGCACCGTGACCAACACCCCCCGGGGCATGGAACTGGTCGCGGGACCCGAGTACGGCAACGACGCCCACCACATGGTGCTCTGGACCCGGGAGGCATTCACCGGAGACCTGCGCCTCGAGTACGAATATACCCGCCTCGACCGCGAGCACCGGGGCGTTACCATCCTCTATATCCAGGCCACCGGCAGCAACACCATGCCCTACGCGGAGGACATCATGGCCTGGGCCGAACTGCGCCGCGTCCCGGCCATGAAGATGTACTTCAACCACATGCATACCTACCACATCAGCTACGCGGCCTACCCCAACCCCAACGACCCCGCCGACGACTACGTCCGAGCCCGACGCTACACGCCCGAACAACGGGGCCTGAAGGGCACCGACCTGGTGCCGGACTACCTCCGCACCGGGCTCTTCCAGACCGATGTGCCCCACCGGATCACCGTGGTCAAACGGGACCAAAGCCTCAGCATGCGCATTCGCACCCCCGACGGCGAACACTTCTTCCACTGGCGCACCGACGCCTTCCCACCCGTCCGCGGCGGCCGCATCGGGCTGCGCCATATGTATACCCGGGCGGCACGCTACCGCGACTTCCGCCTCAGCGTGCCCGAATAACCCGCGGCAATGCCGCCGGGACAGGACGAGGTGCCAACGGCGCGAATGCGCAACACTCTGTGGCTGATCGGGACCCTGTGCATGCCCGCGATCCTGGCCCAGTCCCTCGACCTGCGGGACACGCCCCTGTACGGGCCCACCGCCGTCCTGACCGGCGGGCGCGACACCGTGCAGGTGGCCCTCCTCGAGGGCGGCCGCATCGTCAGTTGGCAGGTGGACGGCCGGGAGATCGGCTTCGTGGGCCGGATCTGGGGCGGCGATATGGCGGACTCCCTGCGCCTCGGCGACGCCTCCGCCGGACTGCGCTTCCATCGCCCCACAGCCGTTGCCACCCAGGTCACCCCCGGACGGGTCGCCGTCCGCGTCGCCATGGCCGTGACGCTGGGGGAGACAACCGTCGCCTACGAGCGTATCGTCGGCATGGACCGCGACGGCCTCTTCCTCGAGACCACCTTTCCGTTCCCCCGCGCGCCCGGACCATTGCGGTACGCCTTCGAGGCCCAGTTCCTCCGGCAACGCCCCGGCGCAGACCCGATGCGCCTGCTCTATCGGGACGCAGGACAGCTCGCTGAACGTCCCCTCGATCCCGCCGCAACCAGGGACTTCGCCCTGCCGGACAGGGCCGTTGCCGCCACGGACCGCCCGCGCCGGGGGCTGGGGGTTGCGGCGCCGGACGCTGACGACGTGCTGATCCTGGTGGCGTTCGGCCGCGCCGACCTCGCCGTCAAGGTCTGGAGCGCGTCCTTCGCCCTGCAACTCCACTCCGCATTTGCGGACTCCGAGGCCGTGGCCCCCATACGGCTGCGCGCCTTCCACGTGTCCCGGGTTGCCGCGCCTTCCTGTCTCGATGAACCCACCGTTCCCTGGCCCGAGATCGCTCCCGCCTGGCAGCCCATGGCCCTGCCGGAAGACGCCCCCCCCGCCGCGCGGCCCGCCACGCCTCCCGTGGTCACCCGCTTCGGACCCTATGGCGCCTGCAACGGGGACCCTTCCTTCATGGCCCCCCTCGCTGCCGCGGGCCTCGGCTGGGTCCGGGTGGGCGCCTTCTCCTGGTCTGCCTGCGAACCGGAACGCGGACGGGTGCACTGGGAGGGGGCCGATGCCGCCCTCGAAGCGGCGGAGCGGGAGGGCCTCGGGGTCATCGGCGAGATGAGCGGCCTGCCGGGTTGGGCGGCGAGGGGAGGGGATCGGCGGGCGCCGCCTCTCGACTGGCGCCAGTGGGAGGGGCACGTCGAACGAACGGTCCGCCGCTACAGGCATCGGGTGCCCGTGTGGGAGATCTGGAACGAGCCGGATATCGGCCAGTTCTTCCAGGGAACGGTCGAGGAATATACCGACCTGCTTCGCCATGCCTACGCGGCCGCGAAACGCGCCGATCCGGACTGCCTCGTCATGTCCGCGGGACTCGACGGGTCCGGCGAAACCTATCTCGTGCGCATGCTCGAGGCCGGGGCCGCGGAATGCTGCGATCTCGTGGGCGCCCACCCCTACGCCTCCACCCCCGACCTCGCGGTCATACGCATGCGGGTCATGCGCCGGATCCTCGACCACTTCCAGGTCCACAAGCCCCTCTGGATCACCGAGGTCGGCTGGCAATCGGGGGGCTGGAAGGCCGGACCGGGAGTCGTCCGGGACGAGGACGCCAAGGCCCGCATGCTCCGCGAAGCCATTCCGGGCCTGCTGGACTGGGCCGATGTGGTCTGTTGGTACAAGGGCTTCGAGGCCGGCAGCATGTACGGCCTCATGCAGCCCGTCGGCGCCCACGGATTCGTCCTGCAGCCGGCGTGGCATGCCATGCGGGACCTGGCCATGCCGGCACCGAAGGACGTGACCGTCACGGCCCCCGAAACCCTCTCCCTGCCCGCCGGACATAGCACCGCGGCCATCGCCACGGTGCACAACCGTTCCCGGGATCCCGTGAGCGCCCGTTGGCTCGGTGCCGAACCCCAATGGGGCACCGCACCCGCCGTACGGGTCGAGCCGGGCTCCGACCTCGAGATCCCCATTCGCCTCCTCCCGGAACCCTATGCGCGGCCCCATGCCCGGGACCTCATCCTGGCGCTGCAGCGCGACGGACGGCATGTCGCCGGGGCCGTCGTCCCGGCCACCGTGACCAACGCGGGCACCTGCCGCGAACTCTCCCTCGGAGGGGGATGGATCCGACGACTGGACGCAGAGGGCAACGAGAGCGGCGCGTGGACCCCCGCCCACGAAGTCGTGACGGCACCCGGCCATGGGTTCATCCAGCCCCTGCGCCCTACCAACCTCGGCAGTGCCCCCGAAACCGTCCGCGTCGAGGTCGCGGGAAGCGCGGCCGGATGGCTGACAGCCCCCCCGGGAGAAATCTCCCTGGCCCCCGGGCAGACCGGCTGGGTGGGCCTCCGTGTCCGGGTGCCCGAAAACACCCCGGCGGGAACCTACCGACTCTCCGCCAGGATCCGGTCATCCGCCCAGCCCGAGGTCCAGGCGGACTTCACCGGCCAGTATACCGTGGGATCGGCTGCCTCCCCGAAGTGACCGCGTGCCCCCTTGCGCCCGATCCCCTGTGCGCCGCACGGTCCCCGGGCGCGAGGCGGAGCACCTGGTAGTAGTCGAAGGGCGGACTGCTCGACCGTGATCACAAGCACGCTCGGAAGCACCACGAGCGGAAATCGCGCGAGATCGTGCCCCGTAGCCGCGTCGAAGGGCAGCACGTCCCACTGCGGGAACGCGGGCGCGGCAGACAGGTACTGCGCCCAGCCCGCAAACTCGGCGAAGTGCCGTTTCGAGACCTCTTGATTCCAGCCGCCGAAGGGTGTGGCCGCAGCAA
>JAFGRS010000725.1 GCA_016935045.1 Lentisphaeria bacterium
GGGGCGCAGGCGCCGAGGCCGAAGCCCTTCTCGCCGAAGAGGCCCGAGCGGCGGTTGCGGACGTCGGCGCCCTCCATGCCGTTCCAGGCAAGGCTGCGGGCGAGGTCGGCGCACTCGGCGGCGTCGGTACACTGGAAGACGTAGACCGAGCCGGCGGGGACAGCCAGGCGAGTGGGTTTGGGTCCGCTGCGCAGGTCCCAGCCGGAGAAGGCGAGGGGTTTGCCGACGCGGGCGGCGACGAGCCGGGCGGAGAACCGGGGGCATTGGGCCAGTGTCCGGCGCCATTCCTGGCGGGTGGGGAACTGGGCCCGGTCGGGGAGTTCTGCGCGCGGGAGCATGACCTGGCCGGTCAGGGGGTGGACCCAGCTCGGCAGCCAACCGCCGGGGTGCGCGATCTCGACGCCCTTCTCCGGGTTGACCGGGATGGCGGGGAAGACGGCGGGCGAGAGGAGGACCCATTTCAGCAGGTGGCTATCTCCCATCGGCCGCCCGGCAGGCAGGGCCAGGGGATGCGGGGTGCGCAGCAGCCTGACCACGCCCTGCTGGCCGCCCAGGATCAAGGTGTCCGTCCCGGCGTTTTCGAGTTGCGCGAACACGTCGACCGGCCGGCGCCCCTCCCCGACGATCTCGCAGGCCGCGGCAAAGGCCAGGCGGACGTCGTCGCGGAGACGGAGGTATTCCGCCTGGTAGAACTTTTTCTCGATCGTGGCGCGGGTGTCCGGGTCGATGGCGATGCCGATGGTGCGTTCGGCGTCGTAGAGTTCGGCTGTGGCCGGTCGGAACGGCCTGCCGTCGAGATAGGCTTCGAAGTCGGCGGCGGAGATCCAGGCGGGGGGTTCTTGTTTGCCGATGCGGGTCGAGGCGAAGGCATGTGTCAGCGGCTGAGGGAGGTTGGTGATGCCGGCCGGGGCGATGGCCATGGGATGGAGCGTCCCGTCCTCCGCCACGGAGAGATCCAACGGGCAGGGGAGGAACAGCTCGGGTGCGCCGTCCTTCCCGAGGCGGAGGGGAAAGGGTCCCGCCGTCGTGAGGGCGCCGAAGCGGTCGGAACTCCTCGCCTTGTCCTTCTCGCCTTTGACGTGTGGGTGCTCCCAGGTCTGGCGCTCGGGCCACTGGCGATGGAAGGCGTTGACGAGGGCATTCCAGAGTTGGTCGGAGCGGGGCCAGGCCGCGCCGAGGCCGGCATCGGCGGCCCCCATGGGGCGGGCGTCCCGGAGGAAGAGCAGGTCCCGGGGAGCGAGCAGGAAGGTGTGGTTGGCGGGCATGGTCAGTCCTCCCCACGCTGGCGGTGGATGAAGGTCTCGACGAGGAAGAGCTTGGCGAAATCCTCGAGGCGGTTCGCGGCGGCGCACTGATCCAGCCAGAGTCCGCCGAGGTCCAGGATCCTGGCGCGCTGGTCCGGTTCCAGTCGCGCGCCCTGCTGCTTCACGACATGGGCGAACTCGGCCCGGATGAGGTCGCGCAGGGACTCTCGCGGGATGCTCGGTTCGCCATCGAGCCGGTAGGGTTCGAGCAGCGCCGCCAGGGCATAGGCGAAGCGGCCGGAGAGGGGCGAAAGGTCGTTCCCGGAACTGCCTGTCTGTGCCCGGGGCGATAGGGCCGTGACCTCGCGCAGCAGTTCGAGCGCCACCCGGGGGCCATGGGCACCGGGGCCGTGGGGTGCGGCGGCAGCGTCCCACCTGCAGCCCCACTCGATGGTCTCGCCGGAGCGCTTGTACAGGGACACGGCCAGGGCCCCGCGGCCGTAGACGTTCTTGGCGCGTCGCTCGGCATTCTGGGCTTCGCGGACCAGCATCTGGAGGGGAGCATGGAAGTGCCCGATGGCCAGGCCGACGGAGACGTCCGCCGCCGGGCCGGGGACGATCAGGGGATAGCCCGCGCGTTCGGTCACGTATCCCTCCTGCTGGACAGCAAGGGGATACCGGGACGGCTCGGCAGGCGCCTGGCCCCGGAAGACGGCCCGCAGGGCTTCGGCGCAGGGGATGGCGCGGTCGCCAGGCAGCATGGCGAGGACATCGTCGCCGCCGGCGTAGACGAGTTGTCCGTCGCAGGCCTGGACGATGGGTTCGACAAGCCAGGTGGCATAGTTGGCCAGGGCCTCGCTGAACTGGAGGTGGTAGGATGGGGTGAGCAGGCGGCGGATCCCCTCTTTCCCGTGCCGCGCCAGGATCGGGCGCAGGTAGGCCGCGGCGTTGCGTGACACCTGGCGGAGGAACTCGGGCGTCTTCTCACCGGAGACCCACTTCCCTATCTCGTCGCCATCCATGGCCAGGACGGCCACATAGGGATTCCCGGGGCGGTCGTCGCCCTGCTCGTCCTTTCCTTCTATCCCGGCGCGGTTCATGCAGGCGACAGCCTGGACGGTGTCGAAGCGCAGGGCCTGGCCCATGGCCTTCTGCTCCAGGCCGAGACGGTCGGAGAGGTAGGGGACCTTGTCGGTGCGGCACCAGAGGCGCTTGAGGAGGTTCATGGTGCCGTAGCGGTGTCCCGCGCCGGTGAAGATCTTCCGGTAGGTTTCGGCGAGGTACTCCCAGAACTCCTCGTCGCCGATGCTCTCCTCCTTGCCGGAGAGGGAGTCCTTGGGAGTGCCCATCTCCGCGGGGGTGGGGTCGGTCCAGGCGTCGAAGTCGCGGGTGTTGCGGCGCGCCGCGAGCCTGGCGTCCGCCAGGGCGTAGTGGGCCGCCCAGAGGGCGCCCGGGTTCTTGAGGCGGGTCTTGCCCGTGCTCGGGTCGCGCTCGTTCGCGTCGGCATAGTAGCGCGGGTCGCGGTCCTGGACGGGGAGCCACCTTTCGGCGAGATCGAGCATGTCCTGGAGTCGTTCCAGCGGGGTGGCCGGGGCCGGCACGCCCGGATCCGTGAGGCCGGGCGTGTTGACGGGGAGCTTGGTGAACTCCGCCAGGCAGGCGTCCCGGTCGAGCCAGGGTTGGACCGCCCAGGCGATCTGGGGAAAGGCGGCGATCTGGGTATCCCAGCGTGGCTTCCAGTTCTCCACGCCGGGGCGTTTTGCCCCCTCCCGGGCCTCGGCTTCGACCCAGTTCCAGACCGCCTCGGCGATGGCGGCGAGTTCCCTGCGGACCGCGGCCTCGGCGTCCCGTGCCAGGTCGACCGCCTGCGCTGCCGGCGCCAGGGCCAGGAAGCGGTTGGGGAGTGTCGGGGTGAGCAGCCAACGGGCCGCCCCGTCGCCCTCGATCTCGGACCGGGGCTGGCCGGCGCGCTTTTCTTCGAGCAGGCGTTCCCAGGTCGAGGCCTTGCGGCCGCGGCCGTCGTCCCAGAGCGTGGCGTACATCGTCTCCCGGTGCAGCGCGTCGAAGATGCCGTTGCCGCGGAGGCTGGGGAAGAGGATGGCGTCGGGGCCGATGCGGTCGGCGACGGCCTTCATGGCGTGGCCCATGAGCCAGGAGAGCAGGTAGGAGCCGGACCAGAGGTCGCGCGTGGAACGGGCCTGGGCGATGAACTCCTGCACCGGGCCGAGCTGAAAGAGGAGCATCGCCGGGCGCACCTCCTTGCCTTCCAGGCAGGCCGCCGCCGCGGCGGTGACGGCCATGTGGTTCCAGATGGTATGATCGGGGAGGCGGGAATCGGCGGGGGAGAAGGCGAGGAGCTGCGCGCCTGCCTTGTCGGTGGTCACGGTGTTTTCGAGCCAGCGCCGCCAGTAGAGGAAGAAGCGGGTGTGCCAGTCCTCGGTCCCGATGCCGCCCACGGCGTCCTTGAGGACTTCGTGGAGATGGCCCGCCTTGGCGGCCAGGTCCTCCGATGACGCCGCCTCGTAGGGTGACGAGGCGAGGGGGTGCAGGAAAGACGCCCCCGCCTCCCCCGTGTAGCGGGTGGCGCACGTGCCTCGCGGGAACACGAAGCGGTCCGCCGCGGCTGCGAAGTGGTCCGCCGGCTTGAGGGCATCTGCGAGGGCCGCCAGGCTCTGGGCATCCACGAACCCCGCTCCGACGGCAAAGGTGCGGGCGGATTCCTCGTGGCGGGCCAGGTCGAAGCACTTGTCCGGCGGATCATGGAGCAGTGCCAGGAGTTTCCGTTTCCAGAACTCGTTGTCGGCAGGGGGGATTTCGGCAGGCATGGTCAGGCAACTCCTTTCGTGCCCGGGGATTCGAGGAGGGTCGCGGGCGGCCCCCAGGTGATATGGAGGACGCGCCAGGCGTCGGCGGCGGGAATGGGTTCGGAGTGCCCGATGGCGGGGCGGAACCCGGCGGGGTAGTCGGGAGTCAGCACCCAGCAGTCGCGGAATACCCGTCCGTCGAGCATGGGATAGCCGTCCGGGGAGAGTTCAAGGGCGGGGCGGTCGCGCCGGGGCGTCAGGTAGAGGCCCGCGAAGTGCGCGGCGGAATCGAGGGTGTCGCGGTGCCCCCAGAAGGAGAACACCCTCTTGCCCTTCAGGAGGGTCCGGAAGTCGGCCGCGGGGATGGGCGCGACCAGGGCGGGACGCCGGAACAGGTGCA
>JAFGRS010000726.1 GCA_016935045.1 Lentisphaeria bacterium
CTCAGGTTCTGCGAGAGACCGCCTCCCACACTGGAGCCCGCGATGCCCGGCCGCCCCGGGCCGGGTTCGCGGTAACGGCGGCCGCCGTCGGAAAACCAGCGGCGGTCCCACCGGTTCGACAGGCTCACGGTCTGCGACAGGACCGCCCTGCAGCGTCATCGGAGGCCCGAGGTCGGTGGTCGGTAGCCCGTAGGCGGCAATCCGTCGGCTTTCATCGCCCTGCTCACATCCACCCTGGCCATCACGCTGGGAAAGTGCCTGACGTCTACGGTGTGCTGAGGCCGGGGAACGGACGCATGTGCGGTCGCACGCCGGGGTGACGTTGGCTGGGGAGTAGACCCGGCGCCGGCAGGGGACTCGCTCCACAGTCGCACCGGCAGATGTGCGAAAACCTCGGTCAGACATCCCCCACCTTGCGAAATGATAATCACCGTTTTACCGGGAAATGACTTGCTTTCGCCTCAGCGCCGGGGTACCGGTAGTGTATGGATGCGGCCAGCGCCGGGCATCGTGCTCGGTTGCCGGTCCGCACGAATGGTCTCGGCCGTTCTCGGGATGCAGGACAGGGAAAAGGTGCAGTCATGAGCAGAAGGCCTTTCACACTGATCGAACTCCTGGTGGTGATTGCGATCATCGCAATCCTGGCGGCCATGCTGCTGCCGGCACTGGCCAAGGCCAAGGAGAAGGCCCGTCAGGCCAGTTGCACCGCCAACGAGAAGCAGCTCGCCCTGGGCATGTTGATGTACAAGGACGATCACCGCGACACCTTCCCGCAGCCCTATTGCGACATCCCCGACAGCTCTGCCCGCGTGATCTGGTGTCAGCGCATCAACACCTATGTGGGTGACGGCCAGGTCTTCCTCTGCCCCAACCGCAACGTGACCCTGGGCGCGAACTTCGGCAACGGGGGCTACACCGTGCCCATGAGCGGCGGTACCATCGGCGCCACTCACGCGCCCTTCCCACAGGGCACCTACACCGCCCGCAAGGAAGCGGAGTTGACCAGGCCATCGAGCACGATCATGCTACTGGATGGCAGTCCCTGGCACATGATCTGGTGCCCGTGTCCTACACACAACGTCGGCACCCCTGTGACCTATGAGAACGTCCCCTCGATCAAGGGGACCGGCGACCGCTGGGTCGTCGGCCGCCACAACGCGGGCTGCTGCGTGGCCTGGATGGATGGGCACGTCGAGTGGAAGAACATCAGCCACCTGCTCACCCCGAGCAATGGCACCCTCTGGCTGCACATCAACTGACGCAAGCACGGGACTCCTGTACCTGGGGGACGTCCAGCGGAACTGCTTAGGGTCCCTCATCGTGCGCGCCAACGTCGACCAGGCGGAACGCCGCCGGACCCGTTGAGCAGGCAGGGGTGTGGAGGCGGCCGTTCCCGGCCGTCACTGAGGTGCACCGAGTACGGCGGAGACCTGTCTGCGTGTACCGCACAGGCAGGCCGCCGGCTCCATCCCGCCACAGCGGCATGGACTGATCCGTTTTCCGCCGGCTCACGATGTCTGAGACCAGGCTCTTCCACGAGTCGGACTTCCAGGACCACCTGCGCAGACGCAGATAGGGAGAGAGCGGTCCGGTCTCGACAGCGCCCGCCAGACCCTTTTTGAACAGGATCCAACTCCTATGGCCGGAAGGTGGCCGCTATTCGTAGGGGCTGTGGGAGGGGGCGTGGGCAGGTTCGAGCTTTGAAAGTGGTGCCGGCTCAGGGACTCGAACCCCGGACCTACGGATTATGATTCCGACGCTCTAACCAACTGAGCTAAGCCGGCACACCCGATCATGTTTTGTACCATAGCCCCCCAAGGCAGGGAGTCAAACCCGGCGCCACCGGGACCCAGGGCAGTTTCAAGACCGGCGGCAGCGCTCGTGATGCCACCGCCGGGCTGGTTCCGGTAGAGGGCCGATGAGGATAGGGGGGGGCGCCCAATGCCATGGAGTTCCTTGGCACAGCCTCGCAGGGCGGCGCAAGCGTCCCGCCCGCGAAAGGCAACCGAGACGGTTGCCCCACCTTGAACTTCATAGCATTGGGGGCGCGCCGACGCTCTTCCCCCCTCTCTCTCGGATCGTCGCTCCACTGCCCGCAAAGACAGTGGCGGCGGGGAACCGCGCGCCGATCTTGAAACTACCCGCCCGGGCAGGCCGACCGTCATTTGAGAAACAGCTCGATGACCGGGACAACGACGTCGGGCTTGACCACGGGCAGTTCGAGGGTCAGCACATTGCCTCCGAGCTTCTCCTCGAGTGCCGAATGGGGGGCCTGTTGGTGTTCCTTGAAGCGGATCTCGCTCGCGTCATGGAGGAGTTGGGCATAGCGCACGCGTCCGGCCAGTCCATCCACGTGGAGATGACGGAACGGCCAGTGGAAGAAATGCAGATACAGCCGGTCCCCGTTCTGCGTCAAACGGCATCCCTCCGGTTCGGGGAACTCGCTCTGCGTGCAGCCGTAGACAGCACGGCCATGCAGACGCAGCCAATCGCCATAGACACGCAGAGCAGCCTGGGCTCGCGGGTCGAAGGTGCCGCGGGCGGTGGGGCCCACGTTCATGAGCAGATTCCCGCCACGGCTGACGGTGTTCACCAGCATCTCGATGAGTTGCCCGGGGCTCTTCCAGGTCGCCTCGTCGCGGTGGTACCCCCAGGAGCCACTGAAGGTCTGGCAGGTCTCCCAGAAGACGGGACGTCCCCCCTTTTCAACCCACGTCCGCGGCTGGAACTGCTCGGGAGTGTGGACATCGGGCTGGTCCAGGGGCAGGTTCAGGCGGTCGTTGATGAGGACGTCGGGCTGAAGGCTGCGGATCATGGCAACGAGTTCCTCGCTGCCCCAGTCCTGGCAGCCCTTGCCCGGGATCCCGTGCGCATCCGCGTCGGGATAGGAGAAGTCGAAGAACAGGTAGGAGACGTCGCCAAACCGGGTGAGGAGTTCGCGCACCTGATTGTGCAGATACTCCCGGTAGATCGCAACATCCCGGGCCGTGTTGGCCTCGCGCACCTGGTCAGGGGTCATGCGTTTGTACATCGGGTGGATGCGGTCGATGGGGAAATGGGGATGGTGCCAGTCGATCAGGGAATAGTAGAACCCGACCTTGAGGCCCTCGGCCCGGAAGGCCTCCACCATGGGTTGGATGAGATCCCTGCCGTAGGGCGTGTTCGTGGCCTTGTAGTCTGTGTGCGCCGAGTCCCACAGGCAGAAGCCCTCGTGGTGCTTGGTGGTGATGACGAAGTACTTCATCCCTGCCTCCCGGGCCATCCGGGCCCACTCCCGCGGCTCGTAGAGATCCGGATCAAACCGCTCGAAGTACTGCCGGTAGACCTCGTCCGGAATCGCCTCACGGTTCTTCACCCACTCATGCCGTGCCGCCAGGGCGTAGGTCCCCCAGTGGATGAACATGCCAAAACGGTCATGCACAAACCAGTCGATGGCGCCCCGTACCGGGGCCGGTTGCGGAATGCTGGCCATGGCCTCACTCCCGTGTTCCATTCTCGCCCGATGCAGCCCGCCGGCAACCCCACGGCTGCCCGTCGCAAGCCCTGTCGACCCATACCATAGCCCGCAGCAACGCCAGTGACAGCGGCGCACGGCCAGGGCTGTGCGAAGATCGGGCGGATCGGTTACCGCACCACTGTCCCTGCGGCAGTAGAGCGCCGATCCGGTATGGACATACAACCATTCGCCGGGAAGCAAACCGATACCAGAACGGCCAACACACGCGAACCGGGATGTGCCCCGAAGAGACACCCCCGCCAGATTCCACGCCTTGCACACCGCAACACCCTGGGCAAGAGCCCGTGAGTTCGTTGGCCGACGGACTCGTCGGTCCACACTTTGCAAAGTGTGGACCAAACAGAAGTGATCTTCCAAGCTCCTCCATGGTCCATACCTTGCAAAGTGTGGACAAAACTGTCAAGCGTATTAAGGCTTCCTGATCGGTCCACACTTTGCAAAGTGTGGACCCAACGGCGCGGCATGAACCGCCAGCCTCGCTGGTCCACACCTTGCAAAGTGTGGACAGCGTGAATGGACAAACCGTACCCGGCAGCGGCTGGCCGTATGGACGGGGGGGGCTTTCCTTCTCGCCGGCTCGGAGGCCTTTCGGAGGGGGCGCGGTCGACGCGCTGCATGTCAGCCTGCACTCAGGTGCTGCGTTCGGGACGCGCGGTGCGGGCGAAACAGGTGGTGGAGGAGTGCCGCGCCGTCGTGTGTTGCACTGCTGCCCCGCACTCAGGCGTTGGTTTCGACGGGAATCTCGTACAACTGGGCGAAGACCTTGGCCTGGCGGGCAAAGTCGCCGCAGTAGAGGATCGGGTGGGGACCGGCATAGACCGTGCAGACGTCGGCGACGTCAGTGATTCTAACCAGGACGCGGGTCGCGCAGCCACCTGCGGGGGGACATGTCGGCGACTCCACCACGGTCCCGGACCAGGCGCTGATCTGCTTCTTCTCCGTCTGGTACTTGAACAGGGTTGCCGGTTCTCCCGCGGGCCACTGCACATCCAGGGCGAGGCTCTTCGGCATCTGGTGGAAGAAAGGCCGTAGCAGGTAGGGGGTGTCGGTCCCATCGGGGCCATGGAGTCGTGTTGCACAGGTGCAGTGCGAGGCATAGTACAGGTTTCTCTCGGTATCGAAGTCGGGGTTGTGCTGGAAGCCGCCGCGTCCGAAGAGAGCCGCGCCCAGCATGAGGCTGAGGGACGCATTGAGGTCGTTCTCGCAGCCGCAGGGCACGAGACTGCCGTTGTTGAGAGCGAAACTCAGGCACGGTTTGCGGTGTTTGAGGAACAGGCATTCGACGGTGATCGCGTCGGCATCGTGTCGTTCCAAGAGCTTCTGGACGGCCACGTGCGCCCGCACGGCGTCCAGGAACGCCTCCCGTTCCAGGTCGACCACTCCCCGGGCCCGGCGCCGGACACGCATGGCCAGATCCTCCATTTCGGGGGTCACGGCGACCTCGTCGAAGAGCGTGTTGAAGTGTGCCACGGGAACGCCATGGATCGGCATGCCGAAGAACTTCTCTTCGGCGTCGGCCTCCTTCTGCAGCCGGCCGGAGACCCGGAGGAGGCGACTCTGACCGAGGCGGTTCTTGGCGTGGATCGCCCGCAATCCCTGCCCGAGCGCGTCCCAGTTCTCGATGGAGTGGATGTACTGGGTGTGAGGGGCAGTGCGGAAGAGCTGAGGCGGGAGCTGATGATTGGATCCCACCGGATGGTAGAGGATGATCGGTCCAGGGAATTCGGCCAGAATGGGTTTGATTTTGCCGCTGAACGAGTTCCAGAAATTGACCAGGATCAGGCCGTCGGGCTGGGTGGTGGCCACGCTGTCCGCGAAGGCGCGGATCTCGGCGTCGGTGCTCAGGGGTTTCTCTTCGAGGGTCAGTTCGAGATCCAGGTCGGCGGCAAGGCGGCGCAGTTCGCCGCGGAACCTGGCATGCTGCTGTTCGGGTTCGTACTGGTTTCCGGGCCAGGTGAACCACTTCTGCCCGCGCCAACCGTCCTCGCATTCTCCGGCGAGCACGGTGGCCGCGTCCGGATAGAAGAACGCGCCCCGGACCACGGCCGCTTTCCCGGGCCGCGGGGTCCGGACGAAGGAAACAGCCCTTCGAGAAGTCGTGCATCCCGTCGGCAGAACGGCGGCAGCCGCCACGGCCAATGCCCCTTCCAGGAAAGCCCTGCGATCCGATACGGCGCCCATGGCAGACTCCTCCGCTGCGTTTGCTGCCGGGCGGAGCCCAAGGCCGGCACCGCACCCGGCGACAGACACGATAGCGGACAAACCCGGCTTGTCACGCGCACCCGGAGCGAAACAGCCCGGCCAACCGGCCCCGCGGACTGGATGATCCGCCTCCCATGCGAGATACTGTCGACAGGCTGTGCGTGCAGGCCACGCCTCCCGCCGGCCCGCCGGCAGCCCGGGGGCTGAAAAGCCCCGGCGGCTTGGGTCTCGCGGCCTGGAGCAGGAGGGTCTTTCGGTGACGGAGCGCGAGAGGATTCTCTGTGTGTACCGGGGCAGCCGGCCCGACCGGGTGCCGGTCATGCTGGATCTGTCCCATTGGTTCTACCAGCGCACGCAACGCCCGTGGGACCTGAGCGCAGCCTATGCCGAGCCCGAATGGGATCTGATCGGCGTGCATCGGCGTCACGGTGTCGGGTTCTACATGCCCAACCTGGCGGCGTTCTATGGGACGTACTATCCCGATACGGTAAGGGTACGGACGACGAAGATGCGGACTCTCGAGGGTCTCGAGATCGTCAGCCGGTTCGAGACCCCGACGGGCAGCATCGAGAGGCGTCGGCGCTGGGAGCCGCGGACCTATGCCTGGGGCATCAGCCGCTGGGGGATTCGCACGCCACGGGATCTCGTCGTATTCGGGGAGGCGCTGGGGGAGCGTCGGTTTGAGCCCCACTGGGACCGTTATCGTGCCTGGGCGGATGCGGTGGGGGATCTTGGGGTCGTCTATCTGCCGTTGGGTTACAGTGCCGTGGGGCACCTCCTGCACTACTGGATGGGAGTCGAGGGATTCATCTATGGCCTGGCGGACGAACCGGCCCTGATGCGGCGCGTTGTGGAACGTGTGAACGCCAATACCCTGACGCTGGTGGATCTGGCGGCGCAGTCTCCGGCGGCAGTGGTCATCATGGGCGACAACATCTCCAGCGACGTGCAGCCGCCGCATCTCTTTGAGGAGTGGTCCGGGGCATTCTACCGCGAAGCCATCCGGCGGCTCCACGCCGGGGGCAAGAAGGTGGCGGTGCACATCGACGGCAAGCTGCGCGGTGCACTGCACATGGTCCGCGGCTGCGGCGCCGACGCGGCGGATGCGGTTACACCGACACCCATGGGCGACCTCACGCCGGCCCAGTGCCGCGGCGAGGCCGGCCCTGATCTCCTCCTCAGCGGGGGCGTGTCAGCGGACCTCTGGCTTCCCCACGTGCCCGTGGAACGCTTTGACCGTGCCGTGTTCGACTGGCTCGACCTGCGCCACAGCAGCCCCGCCCTCATCGCCAACGCGGGAGACCAGGTGCCCCCCGGCGCCGAGGAGAGCCGCATCGCGCGTCTGCTCGAACTGACCGAGAAACACGGGGCTTGGTGAGGGGCGTCGTCCGCAGGCCGTCAGCGCTTCGCGCGGCGGGGGATCTCCCCGGTGCTCCACAGACGGGAAAGCGGTCACCGACCGCCTGCTCCCGCACCGGGATCCGCGGCAGCGGCGGCGCCACGACACCCCAGCCTACTTCCGGGCGGGGGGCGGCGTGTCGTGATCCCCGGGCGCTTCGCTGGGGAAGCCGATTTCGGCCAGACTCCGGACCGCCTCGACATAGGTCCGCACCTGTTCCGCGGCGAGGACGCAGTCGGTGACAACGATGTCATCCAGGGTCATGGGGTGGCCGCCGTGGCGGGGTCCCGGGCAGAGCTGGGTCACATCCCCGGGTCCGAACGGGCGTCCTCTGGTGGCATAGCGTGTCTTGAGTTCGCCGTCCCAGTAGACGCAGATCTCGGAGGCCGCCGCCACGGTGATGGCGGTGTGGCGCCAGGAGGAGTCCGTGAAGAGGATCCTGTCGCTGGCGACGTCGTTGCGGTTGGCGATCCCGGGGAAGTAGTACACCTGGAAGACACGGCGGGGTTCGGGCAGGGCGCACCATTCGCCCTTGCCCCGGACGAAGCTCCCGATGAGGCCCTTGCCGTGCAGGGTGAGAACGTTGAACCCGGTGGTCTCCCGCATGGGCGCGTCCAGGCGCCACCAGGTCATCACCGAGATGGGGCGGTCCGGACTCAGGCCGGTACCCGACACCACGAGCGGGGCCTCGCCCTTGCCGGTGGCACAGCGGTACCCCGGGCCGGTGAGGCCGTTGGCGAAGGCGCCCTCGATGCCGGTCACGGTGGCGCCGATGCGGTTGATCTCCGGGGTCCGCAACCCATGGCCGAAGGAATGGTAAAACACCACCCGGGCCGCGAAGGAGGGAGGCAGGTGGAAGCAGGCATGGGGGTCGCGGTCCGCGCCGGAGGCACCCGGGACTCCGCACACCGCGGCCCCGAGAAGGCTGCCCGCGACGAGGTGCGGCAGGCGGACACGTCGCGGCGTATCGCCTCGGCGGCAGGCGAACCCGGAGGACGGAGATCCCGCCACAGGACCCAGCGACACCCCGACCCGCCGTTCCCGGCGGCTGCCCGATGGAGGACCACGGTGGAGACCGCCGGCGCCGGGGGACAGATGGGGAGGGCCACGGTGGAGACCGCCGGCGCCACGACACGGCTGGCGGAGAGGCGCGGGCGGATGGACGGCCCGGGACCGGGAACGGCCATGGACATGGGGCCGTGCCGTCGTCACGGCAGCTTCTCCCCGGTGATGCGGAGGACGCGGACGTCGTGGCCCGGGAGTTCGAGACGGAGGTCATTCCCGGCGCCGGTCAGGAGGGTTCCGTCCTCGGTATTGGCGACGGCGACGGTTCCGGGCCGGAATCCGAGTATTTCGGGATCGACATGGAGGGTGACGGCGAGGGGTTCCCGGGTGTAGTTCGTGACTGCCGCGACGGCTTCCTGGCCGGGGACGCTGTAGAGGATGGCGGGGACATCCGCGTGGTCGGTGCGCAGCGGTTGGGGTCGATCGTCCTGTTCCCAGTAGCGGTAGACGACGAGTCTCTCCTCGTCCAGCAGTTGGCGGATGGGTTCGAAGAGGGGTGCGTTGGCCTGGTGCGCCTTGTCCCAGCTTGTGCCGAAGCCCCCGTAGCCGTCGAGTTCGTGCACGAGGCGGACCCCCGTGAAGGTGCGCTGGGTCCACGGGTCGGAGGCCAGGGCGCCGTGGTCGCCGAGGGGCACGGGCCAGACCCCCGCGAGATCGCCGGTGGAGGCCAGGAGGATGTACTCCCGTGTGTGACGGTCGTGCACATCGCCGCGGGAGTACTTCCATTCCCAGTCGTACTGGACCGTGGCGAAGCTCATCATGGGCAGCGGGTTGAAGCTGGTCATGTGGGGGAAGGTGATGGGGAGCATGCCGCGTTCGTTCATCATGACGAAGGTCCGCTTGGCCAGTTCGCGCAGGGCCCAGATGCCGGCGGCCGGGACGACGCTGCCATCCTCCCGGCGGTAGGCCGCGGTCATGCGGGTATTGAAGGAGGGAGCGATGAACCAGTTGTCCCAGTACACGCCGCGGTTGGCCCCGATCTCGAAGGAGCGGGCATACCAGTAGAGGTTGAAGTCAATGTAGGAGTCGGAGGGCACGACCTTGATCTCCCCGAGGCCGTTGCCCTTCTCGACCGAGCGCAGATCCGTCAGGCACCACTCGTCCTTGAAGGTCTCGAACTCCTCACAGCCCTGGTGGCTGGCGCGGTTGTAGTAGAACACCATGGTCGTGCCGTAGCGGCTGCGCAGGTTGTGGCGAACGTGTCGTTCGTAGCTCTCCACCTTGCCGGGCCCATAGGGCTCGAAATACTCCCGCCCGCGTTGCACGACGGACTCCACCGCCTCGTTGTTCAGCTGCTCCCGGTTCCCCCGTGCCAGCATCTCCCAGAACCAGAGGTTGCCGCCGGCCGGGTAGAACGAACCGCAGGTGCCCAGGCTGAACCAGTTGATGTCGGTACCCAGGAGCGAGTACCGTTCCCGCAGGTAGCGGTAGCGCCAGGCCCCGGGGGCCATCCCCGGCGGCACCAGCCGCGGCTTGACGGGTGCGGCCAGGATGCCGAAGGTGATCGTCCGCGCCTGGCGGCAGTCCGTGGGCCGGTTGATCAACGGGATGCGGAGGACCACGGCGTCGGGTCTGCGCTCCAGGACCATGTTCGGCGTGGCCGGGTCCCAGCCCCAGCCGGCATCGTTCTCCGCGAACCAGCACAGCCCCCGCACCGCGTCGCCCACATACACGTAGGGACAGAAGTTGGGAAGAAAATCGTCGCAGGCCACAGTCGTGGCGTCCCAGACCCCGCCTTCACCCCCGGGAATGGCCTGGGCAATGGGGGCCCGGATGCGGTCGCTGTTGGCATGGAGGAGGCCCGCCGCCTCCGCCCGGAACGGGATTTCCAGGACCAGTCCATGGACCGGAGTGTCGCAGCGGAGGGTGAGGTCGACCCGGGCCGTGCCGTCGTAGTCCCAGAGGACCTCGGTGGTCCCGGCCAGGCCGCCGGCATCGAAGCCCCCCCGCATCCGGACCTCGTGGGCGGCGGCATGGATCACCTCCAGCGCCCGTTCGCGCACGGCAGCCGCTTCGCCCGGCATGGTCACGGCGAAGCGGATCGGCGCGGCCAGGATCGGCTTGGCAATCCCCGTGTTGGCCGAGGTGCACACCACCTGCGCCGGCAACCCGAGTCCGCTCAGGCGGTGTTCGCGCAGTACGCTGCGCAGCACGTTCCCCTCCAGCGCCAGGGGTTCGAAGGGCGGATGGACGGTGGTGCTGCGCCCCACGGGGAGACGTTCCCACGGGAAGACGTGGCGTTCGAAGCGGCGCACCGTCTCGCCGGCCGGCACGCCCTCGCCGGAGGCCTTGACGGCGATCTCGTAGTCCCCGTGCGGGAGGTCGATCTCGATATCCCTCTCGGCGAAGCCGTCGGCGAACTCCTCCGCCGGAATGCGCAGCGCCGTGATGTCCCTGCTCTCCAACCGGGACCGCAGGGTGCCGGTGACAGCATCGAGGCGGGCCTCGGCGGGCAGCCCGCGCACGTCCACGAGCAGGCGCAGCCGGCCCAGGTAGGGGTAGTGTGCGAGTCGGATATCGATGGGGGGCCGTTCGGCGGTCGGCCCGATGCTCCACCGGTAGGGTTCCGGACTGCGTTTCCAGGAGGTGTTGCGGGCGTAGAACGTGGTGTTACCGGAGCGCACGGAGAGGTCGAGTTGGTAGGTGGTGGCGGGATCGTCGGCGGGCACGTCCACCACCAGGGTCTGCTCTCCTCCGGGGGGCAGGTTTCCCTGCCACTCGCGGAGGATGGCGGGCATGTTGTTGCGCGTCAGTTCGGCGGCGGCGGCGAGGGCGATCCCGACCGCGGCTGGATTGTGGAGGACGAGCCTGCCCTTGAACGGCGGGAAACTGACGTCCCCATCGGCCTCAAAGCAGACCGCCGGGGCACCCGACGCCACGAAACGGAAGACAGGCCCCCCATGGGCGTACCCGCGGCCCAGGGCGGACCACTCCCATGGGTTCTTCCAGTTGCGGGTCACGTTGATCCGCCATTCGCCTTGCAGCGCCGTGCGCCCCACGGCGACCGTCCCCATGCTGCGGATGGGAATGGCGAACTCGGCGTGCCACCAGCCGTCGTGGAACCCGTGGGCCTGCTGCCAATCGCCCTTCCATGCGGGGCTCTCCCGGCCATTGCCCAGAACGTGGATGTTGCAGGCGCCCTTGCCGAGGGAGTTGACCAGGAACTGGTACTCGACGCAATCGGGAGACGCGGGCGTCGGGTTGACGTAGATCTCCACCGAGTCGTCATGCACGGCTTTGAGCGAGTCCCGGTCCACCGATCGCACCAGGTCCCCCTCGTCGGGCAGACGACTTGCCAGCGCCACAAACAGCGTGTCCAACGTCGCCCCTACCCGGGCACGCACCCGGCGACGCTGCAGGACCCCGTTGTACTGCAGCCCGTCAAAACCCGCACTCACACGCCACTCGGCCGCGTCCACCTTCCCGTCCAGGCGGGGAGCCGTCGCCATCAGCGGCACCACGATCTCGGCACACCACCCCCCAACAGCCCACAGACAAACCACCCCAGCCGCAGCCCACCGTGAATACCGCAAACCCTTGCCGCCCATGAAGACACATCTCCTGCTCAAGGGAGCCGGCGGAAGCCGTACCCGGGTCGCCTCGCAAGCGAATCCAGGCCCCCTTACGCCCGTGGATCATGGGGCGCGCGGAGGTGGAATGCCCGGACGAGATGCGCCGGAGCCCGGCGGGGGGGGCTTACTGCCGGCGTCCGCCGGGGTCCTGGCGCGGGGCCGGGGCCTCAGCCTGATCCTTGATGTCGAGAAGTTCCACGTCGAAGCACAGGACGGCATCCGGTCCGATCTCCCTGCCCTTGCCCTGGGCCCCGTAGGCCAGGTCCGCCGGAATCACCAGTTCCCACTTCGACCCCACGGCCATCATCTGGAGGGCTTCCTGCCACCCCTTGATCACGTTCCGCAGCGGGAAAACGGCCGCTGCGCCGCGCTTGTAGGAGCTGTCGAACTCGTCACCGTTCACCAGCTTGCCGGCGTAGTGGACCTCGACGGTATCGGTGAGGGCCGGTTTGGTGCCCTCGCCCTGGCGAACCACACGGTACTGCAGGCCGCTGCCGGTCACCTGCCAGTCCGCCTTGGCCCTGTTGGTTTCCAGAAACGCGGCCCCTTCCCTGCGGTTCACCTCGCCCTGGACTCCCCGCTGCTGCTGCACCTTTTCGCGCATGCGCGTCCCGAAGGCGACCATGGTCTCCCTGGCCTCCGCCTGGTCGATGCTCGACGCCTCGCCCACGGCCGCCTGTCGCAGGGCGAAGCACAACGTTTCCAGATCGATTTCCCCCGCCAGTTCCTGGCCCGCCAGGGTATCCCCCATCTGCCGACCGATGAGGTAACTGACCTTGGCCTTCGCGGTGGACAGATCGGGCGCCACCGCACCGCGAACCGCCCCCACACAGAGGCCCATCGTCGCCATCGCCAAGATGATCCGAGTCATGAGAGAAGTCCTTTGCGTTGGGATCCGGAACAGGCACTGCGGCCGCCCCGGCGCCCGAAGTGCGTGAATTCTTACTATATATCCTCATCCCCTCCCCTGCCGGGCAAGCCCCGCCGGAGGGCGCATGTCAGCTCCGTAGGTCCCTCTCCCCAGACCCGTACGAGGCGCAATGCGCTACCCTCGTAGAAGGCTGTTCCAAGGGAC
>JAFGRS010000727.1 GCA_016935045.1 Lentisphaeria bacterium
CGAGTTCGTACTGGGTGCGCCGCGTGATCACCTCGAGGCGATGGTCGATGTAGGCCTGCAGGAGTTGGCGCAACCCCAGGACCCGCGGCCGATTCCGATCCACCACCAGCAACTGGGCTCCGAAGGTGGTCTGCAGGGGCGTATGCTGGAAGATCTGGTTCAGGACCACGCTGGCCATGGCATTGCGTTTCACGTCGATCATGATCCGGATGCCGACCCGGCTGCTCGACTCATCCGCCAGGCCGCTGATGCCGGGCACCTTCTTCTCGTTCACCAGGTCCGCGATGCGCTTGACGAGTTGCTCCTTGTTCACCGCATAGGGGATCTCGGTCACCACGATGCGCTCACGCCCGTCCTCCTCGAGGATCTCCGCCTTCCCCCGCACGCGCAGGGCCCCCCGACCGGTCTGGTACATCTCCACGATCGAGCCCACGCCATGGATCTCGCCGCCCGTGGGGAAGTCCGGCCCGGGCATCACCTGCATCAGTTCGTGGACGGTCGCAGTCGGGTCGTCGATCATCATCACCGTCGCATCGATGACCTCCCCCAGGTTGTGGGGAGGGATGTTGGTCGCCATACCGACGCCGATCCCGGTGCTGCCGTTGACCAGGAGGTTGGGGAATCGCGCCGGCAGCACGTCCGGTTCGGTTGTCGACTCGTCGAAGTTCGGCCGCATGTCGACCGTGTTCTTGTCCAGGTCTGCAAGCAGTTCTTCCGCGAGCCGTTCCATGCGGCATTCCGTGTACCGGTACGCCGCCGGCGCGTCGCCGTCGATACTGCCGAAGTTCCCCTGACCGTCGATCAGAGGAGCACGCATGCTGAAGTCCTGCGCCATGCGCACCAGGGTGTCGTATACCGCCTGGTCGCCATGGGGGTGGTAGTTGCCGATGACCTCACCGACCACCTTGGCGCACTTCGTATAGGCGTGGCTCTTGGTGAAGCCGAGTTGACGCATGGCGTACAGGATGCGCCGCATGCCCGGCTTCAAACCGTCCCGCACATCCGGGATCGCCCGTCCGACGTTGACGCTCAGGGAGTACTGCAGGTACGCCCGGTGCATCAACTCCTCGATGTTCGCCGGCAGGTCGTTGCGGCCGATGTCCCGGCCGTCGCCACCACCAACCGTGCCGCCGCCGTCCCCGGCGGCCGTGGTCTCGTCGCTCGCTGCCACACGCGTCTCCTCAGATATCCAGGTCCTTCACGTGCCGGGCGTGGCGCTCGATGTACTCCCGACGGGGCTCCACATCGTCCCCCATCAGCAGCGTGAACATCCGCTCGGCCTCGATCGCGTCCTCCATGCGCACCTTCAGCATGCGCCGCCGCTCGGGGTCCATGGTGGTCTCCCAGAGCTGATCCGGGTTCATCTCGCCCAACCCCTTGTAGCGTTGGATGTGCAGCCCCTGCCGGCCGATGGCCCGGATGCGGTCGTACATCTCCATGATCCCGGCCACGCTCGTCTCCTCGTCCCGACAGTGGAGCACCAGCAGCGGATCCCCTTCCCGGTACAGGTCCGCGGCGCTGAAGCCGTGCCGGGCCAAACGCTGGTCGATGTCCCGAAAGGCGGACGACTCGTAGATCCGGGTCACGTCGATGGCCGCATGCACCGCCATACGCTGCGCCTCCTGTCGTTCCGCGCGTTCCTCGGGGGTCTCTTCCTCGACCGCCTCCGCGGCGGAAGCTCCCAGCCGTTCCTCGGCCGCGCGCAGAATCTCCTCCTCCTCCTCCTCCGTCCAGGCGAACTTCTCCGTGACGCTGCCATCCTGCTCCCGCACCGCGATGCGGGCCATGGGAAAGCTGCCGCGGTCGCGGTCCAGCTTGTTGACGTACAACTCCGGGGAAATGCCGTGGCGCCCCAGGGCATTCCCGAGACGCAGCGTCTCGCGCACCGCGGCGATGATCTCGCCCACCTCTGCGGCGGACAACTCCCGGGAGCTGTCCGCCCGCCGGATGCGGACATCGTCCAGGGCCATGTCCAGGAGCAGGCTGTCGAGCTGTTCTTCGCTCTCGACGTACTGCTCGGTCTTGCGCCGCCAGACCTTGAACAGGGGCGGCTTGGCGATGTAGATGTAGCCCGCCTCGATGAGGGGCTTCATCTGCCGGAAGAAGAAGGTCAGCAACAGGGTGCAGATATGGGAGCCGTCCACATCGGCGTCGGTCATGATGACGACGCGGTGATACCGGCACTTCGCGATGTCGAATTCATCCGCCCCGATGCCGCATCCCACAGCCGTGATCAGGGCTCGGATTTCGTTGTTGTTGAGTAACTTGTCCAGCCGTGCCTTCTCCACGTTGAGGAGCTTGCCGCGGATGGGCAGAATGGCCTGGAACTGGCTGTCCCGCCCCTGCTTCGCGGAACCGCCGGCGCTGTCCCCCTCGACGATGTACAGTTCGCTGCGGGCCGGGTCCCTCTCCGAGCAGTCCGCCAGCTTTCCCGGCAGGGCAGAGCCGTCCAGTGCCGTCTTGCGTCGGGCCAGCTCCCGTGCCTTGCGGGCCGCCTCCCGGGCTCGGGAGGCCAGCATCGCCTTCTCCGTAATCAGCCTGGCATCGCCGGGGTGTTCCTCGAAGTGCCGCATCAGACCTTCGTAGACGATGCTGTCGACAATGCCCCGCACCTCGCCGTTGCCGAGTTTGGTCTTGGTCTGGCCCTCGAACTGCGGGTCGGGGACCTTGACGCTGATGATGGCGCAGAGCCCTTCGCGGACGTCGCTGCCGCTGACCGTGGCGTCGTTCTTCAGCGCCGGATTGCCGCGCAGGTAGTTGTTGATGCTGCGGGTGAGGGCGCCCTGGAAGCCGGTGAGATGGGTGCCGCCCTCGATGGTGTTGATGTTGTTGGCGTAGCTGAACACGCCCTCCGCGAACCCGTCGTTGTACTGCAGCGCCACCTCGGCCTCGACACCCTCACGCACGCTGCACAGGTGCATGACGTCGCTGAGCACCGTCCGGCCCTGATTCAGGTGGCTGACAAACTCCCGGATGCCGCCGTGGTAGAGGAAGGTCTCCTCCCTGTCGCCCTCCACCGAGCGCTCGTCGCGCAGGACAATCCGCAAGCCCGCGTTCAGGAACGCCAGCTCCCGCAGACGCTTGGCCAGGACATCCCACTTATAGTCGATGCAGGGGAAGATGCGGCTGTCCGGCTTGAAGGTGACCTTCGTGCCGGTAGTGTCACAGGTCCGCAACTGACGCAACGGCGACGCCGTGGCGCCACGCTCGAAGCGGATGGAATGGACGTGCCCCTGGCGGCGCACCTCCACCTCCAGCCACTCACTCAGGGCGTTCACGCAGGAAACGCCCACCCCGTGAAGCCCCCCGGAGACCTTGTAGGCATCGTGGTCGAACTTGCCGCCGGCATGGAGCATCGTCAGCACCACCTCGACCGCCGGAATGCCTTCCCCTTCATGAATGGCAACCGGGATGCCGCGGCCGTTATCGTCCACGGTGATGCTGTTGTCGCTGTGCACCGTCACGTCGATGGTGTTGCAGTACCCCGCCAGCGCCTCGTCGATGCTGTTGTCCACCACTTCGTAGACCAGGTGGTGCAGGCCG
>JAFGRS010000728.1 GCA_016935045.1 Lentisphaeria bacterium
CGACGCTCCGCGGAGCCGCATCCCCTGGAGGGCGACGCTCCGCGGAGCCGCATCCCCTGGAGGGCGACGCTCCGCGGAGCCGCATCCTCGAACGGCTCACCTCGAGGTTCGCCCTCCAGAAGGCACGGCTCACCTGGAGGTTCGCCCTCCAGACCGCACCGCCCGTCCAACGTCGCATCCCCTGGAGGGCGACGCTCCGCCGAGCCGGCCGCACGTTCCGTGCCATCCCCTCCTGCATCCGCCTGCTACCCAGCTTCATCGGGGCCGCCGTGCCGGACCCGGCCATACACCGGCAGGTCCATGGCCGCGGCCAGGTGATCCAGGATGCGGCACAACAGGGGATGCAGGACCGCGCCCGCTGCCACACACTCGACCATGGTGCGCACAATGTCCGAAAGCAAGCCCTCCCCCCATCCCGACCCCGGCAGCAGCACCAGGAGCAGCAACCCCGTCCCCGCAATCGCCCCGACCGACGCGCCAACCACAACCTGGGGCAGCAGATGACGGCAATCCCCCTGCTGACGCCATGCCATCGCCAGCCCCAGAACCGGCCCCAGCAACACCACCGTCGCCGGCAAGGTCCGCCCAAAGGACAGGTCCACCATCAGTGCCACGGCGGCGATCGACGGCAACACCCGGCGCCATCCCGCCACCACGCCTCCGTAAAACGCAACCAGCAGGACCAGGGGCAAGACCAGACCCCGCGACCCCGCGATCACCTCCGCGAGGGCCGCCACAAAACCACAACAGCATAGCCACAGCCACGTCATCCGGACTTCATCCATTCAGCGCGGACGAGACACGCCGGAGAGCCCGCCGTCCTCGGCGGTGTCTCCTGGAGCCCGCCGCCTACCCGTTCTCGCGTTCTCACCACCGCCACTGTCCTGGCGGCAGTGGAGCGCCGATTCCGGCACAACCGGGCACGCCCGCGCCCCCTCCGTTCCTTCCCATGGGAACTCCCCGTGCAAGCCCCGCCCGCAACGTTGGGACCCTCAAACAGCCCCGGCCCCGAAAGGCAGGGGCTCCCCCTACACCAGGTCCAGCTTCCGCCGCCACCACCACTCCACGCAGAACAGCCCGATGAGCACCCCGATCCACCACCAACGATTCCAGACCGACGTCTCGAGCGTCCGCGTGAACTCCTGCGTGCTGTGGGGCAGTTCCCTGAGGATCCGGTTCCGTTCCTCCCACGCCACCAGTTGACCGCCCGTCTCCTGCGCCAGTTCGCTCAGGTAGGCACGCTGGATCGGCTCCCCGGTCTGCTCCAGCTCGGGCTCCTCCGCCAACAGCTTCATCGTCGCGGACTGCGTCCCGTCACTGCTGCTGACCGCCACGTCATAGGTCCCGGGCTCATCCGGCGTGAAGGTGCACCGGAACCCGTCCACCGTGCGACTGAGACCTACATCCCTCCCCAGCGTCGCCCCCAGCATCGGAAAGCTCAGGGTCTGCCCGCCCGGGGTGGCGATGCGGCAGGTCAGAGCCGAAGCCCCCTCCACCGCGTCGTACACCGCCCCGATCGTCACCTTCTCCCTCAGCTCGACCTGGCTGCCCGCGGTCACGATCTGCAGGAGGGCACTCTTCTCCACGTCCTTCGCACTGGGCGCCAGCCAGTGGACGAGCTGGGTGACGAAGCGGTTGTACAGACTCTTGTCCGCGCCACCGTCCATGCCGCCCAACTGCCAGCGCCACAGACTGTCGCTCAGAAGCATCGCCACCCGCCCCTGCCCGAACCGCCGCACGACAACCACCGGCGACCCGTCAGCCGCGGCAATCAACACACTGCTGAACTGACCGACCCGAACCGGCGCCCAGAAACTCAGCAACGGCGGCAACAGACTCTCGAGGGGCAGCTCCCCCAACGCCGGATGCGTCCGCCCCATCGGCGTGATGTCCACCGTGAAACGACCCTCCCGCATCCCCGCACCTGCCTCCGAAACCGCCGGCAGAAGGTCGCCAAGGTAGGACACAGACCCGAATCCCTGCGGACCATACGCCTTCCCCGCACCCACCAGCAGCATCCCCCCTCCCTTGTCCACGAAGTCGCGTACGTTGCGGCAGTCGTCCTCCGTCAGGGCCGAGCCCTCCATGTCCCCCAGCACCACCACCCGATAGGCAGAGAGACCCTCCGTGGTCAACGCGGGAACATCCCCCCCCGCCTGACCACGGATCTCGTCGAAATTGATGAAACTCCCATCGCCGCCGCGAACATACGCCGAGAGCTGGTAGTTTTTCTCCGACAGCAGGGCACGCTTGAGGAACTTGAACTCCCAGCGCGGCACCCCCTCCAGGTAGAGCACCTTGTTCTTCGGATCGGTCACCTCGATGAGGAAGTCCCGCGCGTTGTTCCCGTCCTGCAGATCGACCTCCGGCGCGATCTCGATGCGATAGAGAATCTGGCCCACCTCGACCGGCTCGACGGAGAACGTCACCTGACGGAAGGTCTCCTCCTCGGCGAATGTCACCATGCTGCTGCGCACAATGGTCCCATTCTGCTTCAGGTGGATCGGGAAGGCCGTCGCACCCCTGTCGTGACGCCGCACCAGGGCATCGATCCCTGCCTTCCAGTGCACCGCCATCATCTTCGGGTGCGAGATCTCGGCGACCCAGTAGTCCGTCTCTACACGGGTCTCGGGATCGAAGGGGTCCTCCAACTCCGGGATGAACACCGGGACCCGCAGGCTCTGCGGCGTCAGGCGTTCCCCGGACTGGTCCAGCCCGTCACTCAGCAGGAGGATGGCGGCCAGGTTCTCCGCCCGCAGACGGTCGACGATCCGGTTCAGCCCCGTTCCCAGGTGCGTCCGGGGAGCGTTGAAACGGATGTCCGCCGGGTCCGCGACCCCTTCCTCCAATTCCGCGCCGATCGCATACCGCACCACCCGGTAGCGACCCTCCAGGTCCCGCACCCGGCCGCTGGAGAGAAACTCGATGGCACGGTCCCGACGCGTCTGCCGAGCCTTGCCCGGGTTGTCCACCATGCTGGCGGACACATCCACCGCCACCGCCAGCACCGGCAACTCCTCCTCCACCCGAACCGTCCGCCGACGCGCCTGCAGCATCAACCATGCCAGGATCAACACCGCCGACAGACGCAGCGCCCACAGCACCCAGCGCTGACGCCCCGTCAGAGCACAGGCCCGGTACGTGCGCCAGGCCCCGTAGGCCACCGCGAAGATGACCAGTGCCAGCACCCATACCGGGAGGATCGGGTCGATGATGATCACACCCGGGGCCGTCATCCCGAACGCCCTCCCCGCTTGACAAACTGACGCAGGGCCTCGGGGAGAACCACCGCCCTGCTGCGCAGATTCGCGAACAGCTCCTCCGTCACCGAAAGCAGGAACGCCAGGCATAACAGCAGCGGCCACAGCGGCTTTCCGTGCCGAATGCCGGCCAGGTGTTCCTGGTGTTCCGCCCACGTCTCCGCCTGGTAGGTCGGCAGGCTCCGCAGCGCCAGGGCCACCTCGTCGGGAGCCAGGTATGTCAGCCCCGTCTCCTCCTCCGGGATGTTGATGGCCACCGTCAGTTCCCGGTCCTGCCGCGACAGACGATGCAGTCCGGGCTCTTCGAAACCGCTGATCACAAAGGGCTTCGACACCTCCGAACGGACCACGTGCAGGGTCCGCTCCCGCCCCGCCGGGTCGCGCAGCCGGAAGTCCACCTCCATCGCGTCCTCCGGCCAGTCCAGCGCCAGCGGCGCCCCCACCGCACCCGTCAGCAGCGACAGACGGCTCTTCGCGCTCCC
>JAFGRS010000729.1 GCA_016935045.1 Lentisphaeria bacterium
ACCCCAGGCAACAGCACGGCCGCAAGCACCGCCGCCACAACCGTTCCCCATCGCTTCGCTGCCCTGCGCACGACACCTCAACCCCGGCCTGGCAAGGACGGAAAGACCCCGCCCCGCTACCTGCCACAACAACGCTTGTACTTCCGCCCACTGCCGCAGGGACACGGATCGTTGCGGCCCGGCACAGACCCCGGCCCCCGCGGGATGCTCTCGGCCGCGAACCGCCGCCTATCCTGGCGGACCACCTCGGCCAACTCGCGGAACCGCGGCATGGTATGCTCGTAGAACATGCGCCAGCCGTTGCACAGCCCGCTGAGGTGGCGCGGGTCTCCCCCTCCGGTGCAGAGACGGTGTTTGAGGCAGTCTCCCTGACAGATCCACAGCCACGGGCAGGTGTCGCAACGCTCGTGCCAGACGGACTTCTGCTGCCCGAAACTCGTGTAGATCGGCGATTGCTGCATGGTCTCCCAGGAGTCCTCCGTCACGTTGCCGATCCGCAGACGCTTCTCCACGAAGAAGTCACAGGGAAACACGTCGCCGTTGTACTCCACCACAAAGTACTGACAGCAGTTGCTGCCGAAGGGGCAGATGTTGCGCACGTTGTCCACCAGCAGGGCCAACACCGAGTCGAACAGGCGGATGGATACACGGCGCGTGTCCGCGGCGTACCACAGGTCGAAGACGCGGCACAGGAACTCACCCCACTCCTCCGCGGCGATGGAAAAGGGAAGAATGCGACGGTTCTCGTCCGGTTCCACGCAGGGGATGTACTGGTGGAAGAGGAAGCCGTTGTCGCAGAGATAGTGATAGACGACCGCGGGGTCCCTGACGTTGGCTTCGCTGACGAGGATGAGGATGTTGAACTCCGCGTTGGCCTCCTGCAGGCGGCGGATGCCCCGGCGGACCTCCTCGTGGGAACCCTTGCCTGCGGGGGTCAGGCGGTACTTGTCGTGCAGGTACCGGGGGCCATCCAGGCTGACGCCGGTAAGGAAATGGTATTCAGCCAGGTGGGCGGCGAACTCGGGGGTGATGAGGGTCGCATTGGTCTGCAGACCGTTGGCCACGCCGGCGCCATCACGCCCGAACTGCTGCTGGCAGCCCACCACCCGGCGGAAGAAATCCAGCCCCATCAGCGTGGGTTCACCGCCCTGCCAGCCGAACTGATAGGTCGGCTGCGGCGTGGCCATGTAGGTGCGCACCATGGTCGCCAGCACCTCGTCCGTCATGCGGTGCCGACGGGTCTCCGGGTAGAATCCGCAGTGGCCCAGGTAGAAGCAGTACTCACAGCGCAGGTTGCAGTCGGCCGAGGCGGGTTTGACGAGTAGGGAGAAGGGGCGCACCATGGTCGATCTTCAGCCTCCGGGCGGCTCGGAACAGGGGCCTCCGCCCGCTCCCGAACCGCCGGGTTCCATCCCGGGACCACACCGCCCGCCGTGCCCCGGCCACCAGGCCCGTCGACCTCCGGCCTCCTTGGCGCAGCGCGGTGCTCTCCCCGCAGCATAGCGGCAACCGGCGCCCCTGGCAAGAGCCCCAACCCCACAGGCCGGATTTTTGCGGCGGCACACAATAGGCACCCCGGGACGACGTTTTCCGGCCAGAACGAGGCGCAGACGGCGCCGACGGCCCGAAATGGTCCCGGGCTGCACAACGGCCCTCACTACAAGGAGACACGACCATGAGAACGCGGACTCTGATCCTGGCGGCGATCCTCGCGACGGCTTGCGCCTGGGCGCAACCCGCCCCCGGGGCACGGGGTGGCGGCGGTGGACTTCCCGACCGCGGCAATGCCGACCTCAACCGCGACGGCACCGTGGACGACAACGAGGCCGAGCAGGCTGCCCGACAGCGCATCGATGCCATCAAGGCCCAACTCGAGAAGGTGATGCAGCAGTTCGACGCCAACGGCAACGGCAGGCTCGATGACGACGAGAAGGCCGCCCTCGAAAACCGTGGCCAGGGACGCGAGGGAGGCAGGATGATGGGACGTCTCCTGGGCGCCGTCGACAAGGACGGCGACGGCAGCCTCAGCAAGGACGAGGAAGAAGCTGCCGTCAAGGCCATGGCGGGCCGTCTCAAACAGGGCCGTCAGGGCGACGCCCAACCCGGCCCCGGCGCTGCCGGCGGTCCCGGCGGTCCCGGCGGTCCCGGCGGGGGCCCGGGGTTCATGGGGCAGGATCCGGATACCAACGGCGACTGCATCATCGATGACACCGAAGCAAGGGTCGCGGCCGAACGGCAGGTGGACATGATCCGCACCTTCGTGGAGCGGATGCGCCAGCGTGCCGAGGACGACCCCGACATGCGCTACCCCGACATGCTGGCCCGGGTGGACGCGGATCGGAACTGGGACGTCAGTGACGAGGAAGCCAAGGCCGCCGTGGAACAGCAGATGGCCGAGCTTCAGAAACGCAACGAGATCGTGCTGAAGTACTTTGACACCGATCAGGACGGCGCTCTCAAGGACGGCGAACTGGAAGCGGCCAAGAAGGCGTTCGCGTTCATGAAGGAACTCGGTCCCCAGGGTTTCGCGGGCGGTCCTCCGTGGGCCGGACGCGGCATGCCCGGCGGCATGGGCCCGGGTGCCGGACCCCGGGGACCGGGCGGCGAAGCGGGCGAAGGCGCCCCGGGTGGCATGCGCCGCGGAGGCGGACCCGGAGCCGGCCCCGGCGCCGGTCCGGCGGGGGCGCGTCGCGGCCCGGGCCGAGCCGACCGGGAGTAGGGGACGCCCCCCTACCTCTGCCGCAGTTTCTGTTCTCGACGGGCGGGTGCACCGCGGTGCACCCGCCCGATCCATTGGCCCTGGCCGGCGCCGCCGCGGCCGGGACAGAGCCCGGCCCTCCAGGCGCCCGGTCCCGTGGGTCCCGGGCGGAATGGGATCGGGAGCCCGGGTGGGGCGGGGACGTGCGACCACAAGCGCGAACCCAGCCTATACGTCGTTGGTTTCCCGATACATGTAGGCTCCGAACGCCGACGTGGAAGAGGTCACTTGTCCGGCCGGTAGTCGCCGAGCTGTTCGCTGACTTCTGGGGATCAGGGGTTGCCTGGGGCGAAGGGATCCCGCAGCCTTTCCAGGGCTCCCGGGCCACTGCCTTCGGCATAGACCACGCGGCCCGCGAAGGCAGTCCCCTCGGACACTGGATTCCCGAAGAGGTCCGTCCAAGTCGCACCCGGAACGGCCGGCAGGGCAAAGGGTTGCCAATCGGGACCCGAGGACACGGCGGCCACGGCACGTTCGGCGCCGGCGAACAGGTACACGTGGATGCCGCCGCCCGGATCGAGCCGCTGCTCGAAGCGCAGGTCCTCGAGAAGCCAGGCCAGGTGCGCATGGGCCGTGCCGCTCGGGTGCAGCCATCCCTCGTCCGTGGTGAACACGTTCCACTGCTTCGGCGTCGTGCCGAAGTCCCCGTGCGCGTGCATGCTGTAGAGGAAGATCCGACGTACCGCATTGGCCAGCATGCTGACCAGATAGCGTGCCAGCCGGTCGGCATCCTCCACCGCATCCTCCGGCGGCGTGCCCGGAACGGTGTGCAGGTAGAGGCCGTTGCCCATCCTGTGAATGAGCGGGGAACCCTCCGTCATCCACACCGGCCGCGGCACCGTTCCCAGGGACTCGCGGATGGGTCCAAGGGCCACCGCCAGACCCCGCTCGACACTGTCGCCGGGGTAACCGACGCCGTCTCCCGTATAGGCGTGATAGGCAATGGCATCGCAGTGCTCCATGCCTCCGGCTTCCAGCACCCCACGAGTCCAGTCCGAACCGCTGAAGCTCTGGCTGCCGGTGCCGCCCCCAGTGGTCGTGTTGAACCCGAGCACAACCGCCTCCGGCAACACCTCCCTGACCGTGCTCCGGGCTGCCTGCATCAGGCGGGCGAAATCCCGCTGCGGTTCCGCGCTGGTGACGTACCCCGCCCTGCCGCCCTTCTCGTGGTCGTAGGCCACGCCCCACCAGGCGTGGATCCAGGGCTCGTTCCAGACATCGAACGCGTCCAGGACCCCCACATACCGCGAACAGACCTGGCGAACGTACCTGACGTAGTCATCCAGGTTCTTGGGCTGGAAGAACTTGTCGAAATAGCCAAAGTCCTTCCTGCCGGTGTCCGCATAGTAACTGGCCCAGGGCGGGGCGGTCCCGAGTTCGGCCAGGACCTTGATGTGATGGGTGCGGTAGCGCTGGATCTCACGGTCAAAGAAACGCCACTGCCCCCGCTCCGGCTCCAGGTTCCACCAGCCGATGTACTGCAGGCCCGCGTCGTGCAGGCGGGTCCAGTTCAGGCCAATGGCCTTTGCCATCAGCAGGTGCCGCGTGGTGGAGTTCGTGTGCACGCCGAAGGGAGAATCGGGCGCGTCCCTGCCCCAGTACCGGGGGCGTCGCACGCGGTGGAAGACCAGTTCCTGGACCGGTGACAATGCGCTGCCGTCGCGCTCCGCCCAGACCTCGGCACGGAAGCTGCCCAAAGGCGTCACGGCCATGGCCGGGCCCAGATCGAGGCGGGTCCGCCCGTTCGCGTCCGGACGCACCGCGGGCAGGTCGATGACCGTTCCCTGAACCGAAGTCACCCGGGCGCGCACCTGGGCCCCGGCCGGTGACGGCACCAGGCAGACATCCAGCCACGGTTCCGCCTCGTCCTCGAACACGATCCGGGCGGCCGCGGCAGCGTGGGGCCCCGATCCCAGGCAAAGGGCGACCTCACAGGCAGCGGGAGGCACGTACTCGCCACATTTGTCCCGCGGACCGGCCTGCAGACGGTCCAGGAGCAACTCCCCACTGCCACTCCAGCGAACCTGGTAGAACGGGATGCCGAAACGCGGCGTGAAGGGGACCTCGAACCGCTGCCAGTCCGGTCCCAGGGACACCGTGGCCGAGCCGAAGGTGCGCCCGGCATGCACGACCTGCACTTGCCAGTCGCCGCGGCCCTTGACCCGGGCCGTCACGGCGTGCGCTGCCACCGGATAGACCACCGGGAAGGGCTCGGAACGCAGAATCGTCGCTTCCGGGGCCTCGAGGCGCAGCGCCGGAGCGTCGCTGCCGGTCGCCGCCTCCGCCCGGACCACGTCCCCGTCCGAGGAGTCGCGGTCCAGGGACCAGCCGTTGGGGAGACCGAGGGGGAACCGGGTGCTGCGGCAGAGATTGGCGGGACCGCCGTCGGGGTAGGCGCGGCGGACCTCTGCCTCCAGGTCCGCGTCGCTGAGACGTTCGAGGGATACCTCCCGGAGATCGAAGACCCCCGCGACACCCAGGTTCAGCCATAGTCCCATGGGCTGGTCGTTGGGCCCGAGACGAAACTCGCAGTCGTAGGTCCGCCAGTCGGCGGGGACCTTCTCCGTGCGCTCCCAGTAGAAGCGGTAGGGTTGTCCGCGCTGCCGCAGGCCGAAGGTCAGGCTGCCGCCCGACTGGTGGCGGCAGGTCAGGGAGAGACGGTAGAGGTTCTCCCC
>JAFGRS010000730.1 GCA_016935045.1 Lentisphaeria bacterium
CCCGTACCGCCAGGGCCGGGACCGCCGCCTCCCCCAGTCGCGCCTCGAGATCATAGAACCCCTCCGGACCGGGCCAGGCAAAACGCCCCGAAAGCCGCTCATCCGCCATCTCCGCAGCCATCGCGCCGACAACGCGATCCGTTCCCTCGACGACCAGAGACACCGGGATCGAAACACGGACGGGGGCCAGACTCGCGAGCCCGTCGAAACGAATCTGCAGCTCGGAACGCCCGGCCGGAACGCTGAGCGTGACGCTCTCTGCCGCGGCATCGTACTCCCAGGCCCCCCGCCCCAGGGCCTCCCCGCCCAGAAACACCGTGACCGGCTCCCTGCCGGCAAACATCGTGACCCGACCCGCTGCCTCGGCCGCAACGGAAGCCTTCACCGCCCGGCCCGAGTAGACCGCCCCGTACGTCACTCTCCCCGCAGACCGGAACAGCGTGCGCCCCCCACTCAGTACCTCGGTTGCCCCCGTGCAGCCGATCCCCAACAGGACCGCTGCCGCCATGATTGCCTTGCCCATTCGACGCGTCTCCCGGGTTTGCCTGTACACTGCCCGCGGAACGCTACAGTGTACCGGCTCGCGAGCCATTTGCCAACCCCCACTGCGTGGATCCCAGGGCCCTTTGGGGGAATCCTGGTGCCGTGTTCCCGTGAGTGTGAGAGGCGCACTCTCGCAGAACCTGAGCACCGCCGAAGATCGTGCGGCGACCCCCAGGCACGGTGGATATCGCCGGTCAACCTTCGACCAGGCTCACGTCCTCCGCGAGACCGCCTCCCACATTGCGCCGTTCCTGAAACAGCCCCGCGGGAATCCGCCAGATGTTGCCAAATCCGCCCCGGGACGGGGACCACCGAGGCGGGGAAGCCGTTTTCCGGACACCCGGCGCCGCCCCCCATGGCCGGAAAACGGGGAGGGACCCGAGGCCCCAACCGGCTGTTTTCCGGACACCCGGCGCTGCCGTATCGGGACGCCGCCCCGCCGCATGCCATCGTTACGAGACGGTAACGAAGATTGCCTCTCTTCGCCTGTCTCTGTATAGTCATCCTCTGGAGGTTCCGGGTTGACGAGAGCCCGCGGCCCCCGGGGTGACTGGAGTGAGGTCTTCCGAGCGCGGCGCCAGGGAGGCGCGCGGAAGACATTCGCGAGGATTCCGGAAGCATGCCTGTCATGGACGCAAGCGGGTGCGGACAGGGTTGCCGCATCGAGCCCCCTGCTCCGACGGTGGTGGCCATCAGCCTGGTGCTGGCCGTCCTGTTCGCGGTCATGCTGCTGTTGCCGTCCGCGGGGGAGTTTCTGGTCACCTGGTTCGGCATGAACACGGCGGATTTTCTCGGGCGCCTGCGCCTGTGGCAACCGGTGACCGCCATCTTTCTGCACGCCGGTCTCTTTCATCTCCTGGGGAACCTGCTTTTCCTGTACTTGTTCGGCAACGGCCTCGCGCACGCCTGGCGGCGGAGGGAGTTCCTGGGCTATTTCCTGCTCTGCGGCGTTGGCGGGAGCCTCTGTTTCTGGATCTGCCACCAACTCCGGACCGAGAACGTGGTCGGCCTGGGTGCCTCCGGAGCCATCTTCGGCCTGATGGGCGCCTATGCCCTGATCTTCGGCCGACGCGTGATGCTGGTCTTCTGCATGATCCCCATGCAGGCCCGAACGCTGGTGGCCATCTGCTTCGTAATCGAGATCCTCCTCCTGCTCGCGGCGCCCGGGGACGCGGTCAGTCACATGGCGCACCTGGGGGGCGGCGTCGTCGGCATCCTGTATGTACGCTTGATTCACCGCCGCCAGGACCGCCGGGCCGGCCGCGCACAGCACCGTGGCCACCCGGGCAGTCGCTTGCGGGGGTTGGAGGTCATGCCGGATGGTGATTGACCCTGAGTACCTGCGCTGGGCGGAGGCGCAACTCCGTTGCTGCCGGCTGTGTCCCCGCGACTGCCGCGTGGACCGTGTGGCGGGCCAGCGGGGTTTTTGCGGCGCCGGAGACCAGGTGCATTGGTTCCTCGAGTACGTCGGCTACGGAGAGGAGCCGGAACTGACCCCTTCCCACACCCTCTTTCTGACCGGGTGCAGCCTGCGGTGCGTATTCTGCCACACGGCGGACGACGAAGCACACCGGCCGCATCGGCGGCTGACCCCGGAGGGCCTGCAGGCGATGATCCACCGAGCCCGGGAGGAGGGCGCCATCAACCTCAACCTCCTGGGCGGAGAGCCCGCCGTGAATCTCCCGGGAATCCTGCGCCTGCTGACGGCCTGCGCCGATGACCTGCCCCCCATCGTCTGGAACACCTCCATGTACTGCTCCCGGGCCTGCCTCGCCGCCACGGTCGATTGGGTCAGTGTCTACGCCGCCGACCTCAAGGCATTCCAACCCGCCTGCGCGCAGCGGCTCCTGGGAGCGGCGGACTACCCCGCCGTGGCCCGGGCTCGTTTCGGCGAACTGGCGGCCCGGGCGCCGGAGCGCATCCTGGTGCGCCATCTGCTTGTGCCCGGGCACATCGACTGCTGCACGCTTCCCATCCTGCGCTGGATTGCCGCCGAAATGCCGGGGACCCGCGTCAGCCTGCAGGACTTCCTGCCGACCCCGGGCTGCCGCGGCGAGCCCGGCCTCGCCCGCTTCCTGAGAGCGGAAGAGTGGCAACGGGCCGTCGACGCGGCCCAAGAGCTGGGCCTGCCCCTCGTCGAACGCCTGCCCCTGCCCGATCCGGAGCAACCCGCGGAGGCCCTGGACAGCCAACTCGCCCGGGGACACCATGCCCGGGCCGCCGAACCCCTCGATGTGCAGATCGTGATCTCCCCCATGGGCAGGCTCTACCTCAAACACCCCAGCCGCGTCTCCACCACACTCGCCGCGGCGGCCCTCCGTGGCGGACCCGCAACGCAGAGGAGCAACGCGTGAGTCAGCAACAGATCCGCGAGATCGAGGTCTTCATCCGGGCCCGCTACCCCATCCTCTACCTGGTGTCCTGGGAAGAGAGCCGCGTCGTGCGCGATATCATGGGCATCGGCGAACGGACGGGGAAAAAGGTCTACGAATGGTCCTGCTCCGCCGGCATCGCCCCCGCCGGCACACCCCCCCATGCGGTCAAACTGCGCAACGCCGGCCAGAAGGACCCCCTCGTCGCCCTCACCGAAGTGGTCGAACAGAACGAGGCCGCCATCTACCTGTTCAAGGACTTCCACCCCTTCCTCAGCCCCAACAACTTCGCGGTCATCCGCAAACTCCGCGATGTCGCAAATACATTGAAAAGCAGCTACAAAACATTGGTTCTCATTTCGCCCTTCCTGAACCTGCCGCCGGAACTCGAGAAGGACGTCACCGTCATCGACTACAGCCTGCCCAACCTCACGGAACTCTGCGAGCTGCTCAACGAGGTCATCGAGCAGGTGAAGGACAACCCCAGCATCCACGTCGACCTCGACGACGAGGGGCTGGAGGAGGTCCTCAAGGCCGCCCTCGGTCTCACCCTGGCGGAAGCCGAGAACGTGTTTGCCAAGGCCCTGGTCACGGGCGGCAAGCTCGACCGCACCGACGTGGCGGCGATCTATGCGGAGAAGAAGCAGATCATCCGCAAGAGCGGTCTTCTGGACTACTGCGAGCCGAGCGTGGACGTCGGCGACATTGGCGGTCTGGACTCGCTCAAGGACTGGCTGCGCAAGCGCAAGCTGGCCTTCACGGAACGGGCCCAGGAGTTTGGTCTGCCCCCGCCGCGGGGCGCCATGCTGCTGGGCGTGCAGGGCTGCGGCAAGAGCCTCTGCGCCAAGGCGGTGAGTCAGCTCTGGAACCTGCCCCTCCTGCGCCTCGACGTGGGTCGCCTGTTCAGCTCCCTCGTGGGCAGTTCCGAGGAGAACATCCGCCGGGCCATCCGCATCGCGGAGGGCATTGCTCCCTGCGTGCTCTGGGTCGACGAGATCGACAAAGCCTTCGGGGCCCTCCGCGGCACCTCGACGGACAGCGGCACGTCGCAGCGGGTTCTCGGCACCTTTCTCACCTGGATGGCGGAGAAGTGCGCCCCGGTATTCGTGGTGGCCACCGCCAACAACATCCGCGTCCTGCCCCCGGAATTTCTGCGCAAGGGACGTTTTGACGAGATTTTCTTCGTGGATCTGCCGGATGCGCACGAACGGCGCGAGGTCCTCATCATCCACCTGCGCAACCGGAACCGGTCGCCGGAGGCATTCGACCTCGACTCGATCGTCGAGTTGACGGACGGCTTCAGCGGCGCGGAACTGGAACAGACCGTCATCGCGGCGTTGTTCGAAGCCTTCTACGAGAACCGCGACCTGGAGACGCGGGATCTGGCCCGGGCCGTCCAGGAGACCGTGCCCCTGTCCCGGACGATGGAAGAGGAGATCAAGGAACTGCGCAGTTGGTGCACGACCCGGGCCCGCAACGCGTCCCTGCCGCAGGCGGCAGAGAAGCCGGCGCTGGGCCGGCGCAAGCTCGAGTTCACCTGAGGCGTCCGCGCTGGCGGACCGTTAGCACAAGGAGTTCATTCCCATGAGTGCCATTGTCATTCTGCCCATCGTCCTCCCCGCTGTCGGCTCGGTGGTCTGGCCCGTGTTCGCCGCGGCCGCGGCCACCGCCGCCAGTTCCCTCGGGTTCGTGGGCGCCGGAGCGTCCCGGACCACCGTCGCGGCGGCCAACGAAGTCACCCTTGAGGGCGTTCACTGCACCGAGATCAGCGACACGGTGGGCACGGGGGACGCCGCGGTGTTCCGCAAGGACGACGTGGTGCTGACCGTGGCGCGGGACGCCTCCGGGCAATTGACGGTCAAGGCGGCCTCCGAAGAGCGTTCGAAGGAGGAACTCGAGGGGATCGGCCGCGAGATGATCGGCCGGCTGATGCAGCAGTATGCCTACCATCGCATCGTGTCGGAACTCAAGAGCCGCAACTTCAACCTGGTGGAGGAGGAGGTCGAGAAGGACGGTACGGTTCGCCTCCAGGTCCGCGTCTATCAGGGCGATTGAGCCTGGTGTGCCGTCCCGCGGACTCCCATCCGGAGACGGGTGGCGGGCCGGTCCCTGCACTGCGACAGGGGTGCGACAGGGGACGTGCGGGACGGAACACCGGCGGCTGGAAAAGGGACCCGAAAAACCATGGAAACACACGAGCTGAACATCGAGATCCGCCCCGATGGGCAGGTGCGCGTGCACGTCGCCGGCGCCAAGGGACCGGCATGCATGGACTACGTCAGGCTCCTGCAGCAGGTCATGGGGGCCGAGGGCGAGATCGAGCACACCAGCGAATACTACGAACCTCCCACCGGGGTGAAGATCCGCATCCGGGAGAAGGAAACGGGCTGAGCGGCCCGGCCCTTGACCGGTTGCCCGGATCGGGAGGATCGCGGCCCACCGCCTGCGGCCGCAGGCGACGTGCGCTCTGCCCCTGTCCCATCGACGGAGGCCCGGTGTCAAGCCCTTCAGGCAAACGTCCATGCAGTGTCCGAACTGCCATTTCGAGAACATCCCCGGGACCCAACGCTGCGCGCGTTGCTCGGCTCCCCTGGGGCAGCCCCGACAGCCTCCCGCCCCGGCTGCCTTCACGCCGCCCCGCGCCGGAGGCCGCAAACGCTGGCGACGTCTGTGGCG
>JAFGRS010000731.1 GCA_016935045.1 Lentisphaeria bacterium
ACCGTCCGGCAGCAAAGCAAGAACGGACTCGAGACGGACGTAAGGCCTCAGTCAACGCCGGGATGCTCGCGGTACGCTCGCGTTCCAGGGGGATGGAACGCCCGCGGCCGCGCGGGCACTCGCGGGTTTGACTGAGGCCTTACCGCAGCCCCCCATTGCGGATTGATGCAACGACGGAACGGATCTACATTCTCCTATCGCGGCAGGCACGCGCCTCCCCACTCCGGGCCGGGACCGGTGCCTCGCCGGCGAGCCGCCCGGTGCATGGCCCGCGAGCGGAACACATCCTCAATGCGAGGAGGACTGCCGTGAACTCCGTTCCCCCCTTCTCCCGCCGCTCTTTCCTCAAGAGCGCGCCGGTGGTGCTGGCTGCCCCCTCCATCGTGCCCTCCGTTCTTTTCGGACAGGATGGCGGGACAGCCCCAAGCAACCGCATCACCGTGGCCTGCATCGGCGTCCGCAACATGGGCAGCAACCACTTCAAGACCCTCCTCGGTAACCCCTCCGTCCAACTCCTGGCCGTCTGCGACGTGGACGCGGGACTGCGCAACGACCGCGTCACGCGCGCCAATGCCGCCTATGCCCAGCGCCTGGGCAAGGCCGACTACAAGGGCGTAACGGGGTACAACGACTTCCGGGACGTCATGGCGCGGGACGACATCGACGCGGCGGTCATCGCCGTTCCCGACCATAGCCATGCACTCATCGCGCTGGCCGCCATGAGATCCGGGAAGGACGTCTACATCGAAAAACCCATGACCCTCACCATCCGCGAGGGCCGTCTCATGGCCGATGCCGTCCAGCGCTACGGCCGCGTCCTGCAGTGCGGCAGCCAACGCCGTTCCAGCGGCACCGTCCGGCGGGTGTGCGAACTGGTCCGCAACGGCCGCATCGGGGACCTGCAGCAGGTCAAGGTGGGATTGGGGAGCCGGCCGCGGCGGCCCCAGCCGTGGAAGCCGGAACCGGTCCCGGAAGGCTTCGACTACGACCTCTGGCTCGGACCGGCACCCTGGGCACCCTACACCACCGCGCGCTGCCACTACAACTTCCGCTTCCTCCGGGACTACTCCGGCGGCGAGATGACCAACTTCGGCGCCCACTACCTCGACGTGGCCCAGTGGGGCATCGGCGCGGACGACGGCGGCCCGGTGGAAATCGAGGGGAAGGGCCTCTACCACAGAACCGGGCTCTGGGACGTGTTCTACGAGTTCGAACTCGAATATACCTACGCCAATGGCGTCAAGGTCCTCTGCTCCCATGCCGGCGGGGGGTGCCGTTTCTTCGGCAGCGACGGCTGGGTCGACATCGACGGCAAGGGCGAACCCGGCGCCCGCCTGCGCGCCGGCATCGGCCCCAACGAGATCCACCTCTACGAAGGCAACGGCAGCCACATGGGCAATTTCCTCGATTGCGTCCGGACCCGCCGCCAGCCCGCCGCGCCGGTGGAAGTGGGACACCGCAGCGCCACGGTCTGCCACCTCGGCAACATCGCCATGACCCTGGGCCGCAAACTCCGCTGGGACCCCGTCAGGGAGGAATTCCCGGGCGATGAGGAGGCAAACCGGATGACCTGGCGCTCCTACCGGGAACCCTGGACCCTGAACTGAAGGAAGCCCACGATGCAGAACCGTCGCCCCCGCCGGAGTGTGCTCGGGTTCGCCCTGCTGCTGCTGGCCCTCGGCCCGGCCCGGGCTGCCTCGCCGGCTCCTGATGAGGTACAGGCCGCCATCGGCGCCCTGCGGACACTCGCGCCGGAAGGCCCCCAGGAGTGCTGCGCGGTCATCGACGATCACCTTGCCGCCACCCGGGGAGACGCCCCGGCAAGGGCCGCCATCGAGGCGCAATTGGCCGCGGTCCTGGGCCCGGAATCGACCCGCGCCGCCAAGGAGTACGCCTGCCGCAAACTCGCCGTGTTCGGCACCGAAACCAGCGTCCCCGCCGCGGCGGCACTCCTGGCAGACCCGGAGCTGGCCCACATGGCACGCTGGGTCCTGGAACGCATCCCCGGGAACGCGGCAGGCGCGGCGATGCGCAAGGCGCTGCCGGACACATCGGCCGCAACCCGGATAGGAATCCTGCATTCCCTCGGCATGCGGCGCGACCGGGAAGCCGTGCCGGCAGTGGCCGCGTGGCTCGGAGATGCGGATGTCGCCGTCGCGACTGCCGCTGCCGGAGCCCTCGGCGAGATCGGCACGGAGGAGGCCGCCGAAGCACTCCTGAAACACCTGGACAGCGGCAACGCTGCGCTGAGCGACGCCACCAGGGATGCCCTGCTCCGGGCTGGACAACACCTCCTGGCCGAGAACCGGAAAACAGCCGCCACAACCCTCTACCGCAGGCTCTACCAGGCCGGCGAACCGACCCGCATCCGTGCCGCGGCCCTGCGCGGGCTGCTGCGCGCCGACGACGCTGCCGCCCCCGGACTGGCCCTCGACGCGTTGCGGGGAACGGACCCCGCCCTGCGGCAGGCAGCGGCGGAATTCCTCGCCCGGGACGCATCGTCCGCGGTCGTCCAGGCACTGACTGCCCCCCTGGCGGAACTTCCTGGCGACACGCGGACCGGGCTCATCGAGGCCCTCTCCCTGCGCCCCGACAACGCGGCGCGTGAAGCCGTGGATGCGGCCCTGCGCAGCGACGCCGCGGAGGTCCGCGCCGCCGCGCTACGGGCATTGGCCGCGGTGGGGACGGAGGAGGATCTTCCCGTGCTCATCCGCGCGGCTGCCTCCGGCGAACAGACAGAGAAGGATGCCGCGCGCGCGGCACTGGCCCGTATGAAGGGCGCTGCCCTGGATGCGCGACTGGAAGCCGAGCTGGCCCGGGCCGACGCGGCCACCCGGATCGAACTGGCCCGGGCTCTCGGAGCGCGCTACGCGGCGGACCAGGTCCCCACACTCCTGGAATACACCGCCGACCCGGACGCCAACGTCCGACGAGCCGCCTTCGAAGCCGTCGCACAGGCTGCCGACGGCCGCCACACGGCGGGATTGGTTCGTGCCCTCTGCGGCACGACCTCGCCCGCTGACCGCGGCGCCGCGGAGAAGGCCCTCGCGGCACTGGAACAACGCCTCGGGACCGAATGCGCCGAACCCATCGTGCAGGCAATCGACGGCGCCAACCCGGAAGCACAGTGCGCCCTCGTGCGGGCCCTGGCCAAGGCCCAGTGCACCCCCGCACTCGAAGCGCTGCTCCGCGCCACTGCCTCCCCGAACGCGGACCTCCGCGCCGATGCCGTCCGCGCCCTGTCGGAGTGGAACACCCACGAGGCGGGACCCAGGCTCTTCGAACTGGCGGGAACCGGTGAGGACCCGAAGCTGGGGCTGCTCGCCTTGCGCGGGTTCATCCAGGTCACCGGGCGCTCGAAGCTCGGGGGCGACGCCAAGCTTGCGGGGCTGCGGCAGGCCTGGGCCCTGGCCCAACGGCCCGAGGAAAAGAAACTGATCCTGGGCGAAGGCGGCAGGATCGGCGCCCTGGCGGCCATGGCCTTTGCCCTGAATGCCCTTGATGACCCCTCCCTGGGCGAAGAGGCCGCCGCGGCCGCTGTCGCCAGCGCCGCCGCCAGCCGCGTCACCCCCCCCGAAGCCCCCACCGTCGTCGCGGCCATGGACAAGATCCTGGCCGCGGCACAGAACCAGAAAACCCTCGACGCAGCTCGGAAGGTGCGCGACACATACGCCAAGTAGGCCCCGCGAGCCGAGCGCCGCTCCAGGTAGGCGCCACGAGCCGAGTGGCGCAATCCCCCAAGAGAGTCGCGCTCGGCTCGCGCGACCTACTGCCGCGCCGCTCCAGGTAGGCGCCACGAGCCGAGTGGCGCAATCCCCCAAGAGAGTCGCGCTCGGCTCGCGCGACCTACTGCCGCGGCGCTCCA
>JAFGRS010000108.1 GCA_016935045.1 Lentisphaeria bacterium
GGTTCAGCGGGCACTTCGCCCTCCAGGGCGGGAGTCCGCGTCAGGGGTAGAGGCAGGGGGAGGGGGTCCGAGGGCTTCTTCCATGCGGGCATGGAGTTCGCCGAGGTGCTCGACGGTGAGATCGGGGACCAGGTGGATGTCGCGGTTGTAGATTCCGTCTTCGCGGGGGTTTGCGACCTTGCAGCTCAGGGCCCCGGCGCGGGCGGCGAGCAGCATGTCGGTTTGCAGTCGGTCTCCCACCATGAGCAGGTCGGCGGGCGTCAGTCCATGGTTCCGGGCGACGTGGCAGAGCATTTCGGGATTGGGTTTCCCGAGGACCTTGTCCGGCCGGCGCAGGGTTGCCGCGCTGAGGCAGGCGCAGATCGAGCCGCAGTCCACGAGCAGGGTCTGTTCGTCGGTGGGGCAGATGAGATCCGGGTGGGTGGCGAGGAAGGGTTTGCCGCGGGAGATCCAGTAGGCGGTTCGGCAGAGGTGTTCGTAGGTCAACCCCGTATCGAAGGCGACGAGGACGAGATCGGGGTCATCGTCGACGTGTTGGAAGCCGGCCTCCCGCATTTCCCGGCGCATGCTGGGCGTACCGAGGATGAAGAGCCGGGTGATGCCGGGGTAGGTTTCCCGCAGGTAGTCGATGGCATTCCAGGTCGAGGTATACATCTGCTCCGGCGTGATCCGGATTCCCATGGCATCGAGACGTTCCACGTAGAGGCTTCGACTCCTGGAGGAGTTGTTGGTGAGGAACGTGAAACCGATGCGGTGCCGGCGCAGGAACTCGAGCCAGGGCAGGGTCCAGGGGAAGAGGGTCCGGCCCCGGTAGATGGTCCCATCCATGTCCATGACCACATGGCGGACCTGTTCGAGTCGTCCGTTCACGCTCCCGTTCTCCCGGCCGTGGTCCGTCCCAGTCGCCGCCGCATGGCGAGCACGTCGCAGAACATGCGGGCGGCGGTCCACGGGCGGACGCGACTGTGGAACTTCTCTTCCCAGGCGATGGGGACCTCCCGCACACGCATGCCGGCGGCCTTCGCCAGCAGGATCAACTCGACGTCGAAGGCGAAGCCGTTGCAGCGCATCTGGCCGAAGAGCTGGCGGGCGCGGTTCGAGGCGAGCAGTTTGAAGCCGCACTGGGTGTCGTAGACGGCCAGTCCGGTCAGGGCTGCCACGTAGGTCTGATACAGACGGCCGAGGATGTGGCGCAGGGGGTGGCGCCGGACCCGTACCTCCTCGGTGAGGAGGCGGATGCCGATCAGGAGGCTGTTGCCCTGCCGCAGGTCCGGATCGTCGAGGAAGGGTTGGAAATCGAGGGGCGAGGCAGCCAGATCGGCGTCCACGAAGCCCAGCATCGGTTGCCGGGCCGCCAGGGCCCCGGTGCGCACGGCGGCGCCCTTGCCGAGGTTCTCCGGATGGGCAAGCAGACGCACATCGGCGCGCGTGTGGGCGGCGAATTCGGCCAGCATCGAGGGGCTCCGATCGCCGGATCCGTCGTCCACGAGGAGCCACTCCCAGCCCCGTTCCGCATTGCCGTCGATGAGGGCCAGGAGCGGCGGCAGCCGGAAGGCTTCGTTGTAGCAGGGCACGACGATGCTGAGCATGGTCAACCGGGGTTGGCCGGGGCGGTCCCGGGACGGGCGTGTCGGAGGAATGCGCGGTAGGCCTTGTAGGCCATGTACGTATCGAGTTTCCCGGCGACTTCCCAGGGCGCGTGCATGCTCAGCAGGCCGACGCCGCAGTCCACGACGTCCATGCCGTAGCGCGCCAGGAACATGGCGATGGTGCCGCCGCCCCCGGCGTCCACCTTGCCGAGTTCACCCACCTGCCAGATCACCCCGGCCTCGTCGAAGACCTGGCGGACCTCGGCCATGAACTCGGCCCGGGCCTCGCTCGAGTGGGATTTGCCTCGGGAGCCGGTGTACTTGGCCAGCACCACGCCTGCGTTCATCCGGGCGGTGTTGTTGGGGCTGCTGACCTCGGGGTAGTTGGGGTCGTGCAGCACGTTGACGTCGGCCGACAGCATGCAGGATCGTTCCAGGCAGCGCCGCAGGGCGAGGTCGGCGGTGCTGCCCGACTGTCCTTCGAGCGCGACCATTTCGGCCACGGAGTTCTCGAAGAAGGTCGAGTCCATGCCGGTCGCCCCCACCGAGCCGATCTCCTCCTTGTCACAGAGCAGGACGACGGCCGTGTGCTCGGGGGGTTCGTCGAGATCGAGGAGGGCGCGCAGGGCTGCGTAGGCACAGACGCGGTCGTCGTGTCCGTATCCCAGGATCATGGAGCGGTCGAAGCCGACCTCGCGTGCCGGTCCGGCGGGGACGAATTCGAGGTCCGCGCTGGCGAAGTCCTCTTCCGCCATGCCGTAGCGTTGGTGCAGGAGCGTGAGGATGTTTGCCTTGACCTTCTCCTTTGCGTCCCGGTTGCCGGCGCGTTTGTCGACGGGCCAGCTCCCGACGAGCACGTTCAGGTTCTCGCCGGTGATTCCCTCCGCCAGGGTTTTGGCGGCCTGGTCCTTGCCGAGATGGGGCAGGAGGTCGGTGATGACGAAGACGGGATCCCGGGGGTCCTCACCGAGGACGACGGGGGCGGTGCTGCCATCGCGGCGCACGACGATGCCGTGGACAGCCAGGGGCAGTGCGACCCACTGGTACTTCTTGATGCCGCCGTAGTAGTGGGTGTCGAACAGGGCCAGTTCGCTGTCCTGGTACAGGGGACAGGGCTTGGCATCCAAGCGCGGCACGTCGGTGTGGCCGCCGACGATGCAGAGGCCTTCTTCGAGGGAGCGCTTGCCGATCACGGCGGCAAAGAGGGTCTTGCCTTGGCATCCACGCAGCACGCGGTCTCCGGGGCGCAGGGGGGCAGTGGTTCGGGCCCGATCGGCCAGATCCACGAATCCCGTCCTGCGCGCTTCGGCCAGGGCGGCGTCGAAGGCTTCCCGCTCGGTCTTGGCCGTGCTGAGGAATGCCATGTAACCGTGGCAGTAGGCTTCCATGGCGGCGCGTTCCCGCTTGGGGATCCGCGGCCAGGCGTTTTCGCGCACCCAGGGTTTGGGCGTTTCGGGGCCTTTGCGTGCAGTCCGTCTGGCTGGGCTCATGGCATCCTCGTGCGCCGCGGGCCGGGAAATCCCTCGGTCACGTGGCGAAGGGGTGTGAAGATACGGCGGAGACCGCCGACTCCAGCACGTGCCCTGAACCTGACGCCATGGCGCTGGAGCCGATCGTCCTCGACCGTACCCCTCGTGACTGAGGCCTTGCCTGGCCGGGCCCGCGGTACGGTTGTGGGCCTGGATCAGCGCTACTATATTGCAAACGCGGAGCACGGCCAGACGGGACCATCCGCATACGCAGCCTCTCGGAATCGTCTGGAGCGCCCGCGTCTGCCTGTGCGGACACGCAGACAGGTCCCTGCGGGTACACTCCGGGACGTGCAGGCTGTTCTGAGACGGTTCGTAACGCGAGGCGTCCTTTGGGCAGGGGCAGGCAGCAGGTGACGGAACGTACGGTTGATGGCGGTTTTTTCGTGACCTTCGAGGGTCCGGAGGGCGCTGGCAAGACGACCCAGATCGAGGCCCTTCGGGGGGTCTTGGCGGGGCGTGGATACGATGTTCTGGTGA
>JAFGRS010000732.1 GCA_016935045.1 Lentisphaeria bacterium
ACGACCCCGCCCAGGGGAGCGGGGGACGCGTCACGAAGGGCATGATCGAGGGCGTCGCCCACGGCGGTTCGGCCGGGCATGAAGGGAGGCGGCCTGCCGGCGCGCAGCGTCCGGACCGTCTCGGCGAAGGCTCCCAGGTGGAGACGGTAGCGGTCTTCCAGGCGCTGGAGCGGGGATTCGGCGCCGCTGTCCGGGGCGGCCACGGCCTCGCGCACCGCGGTCATGCGTTCGCGTTCGCCGTCGAGGTCCGTCACCGCCATGCTCATGGAGGTGTCCAGCAGTGCCGTGACGCGGAAGCCGTCGCGGTCCGGTTCGCGTGTTTCGCGGTATGGATGCAGCAGGAGCGCCAGGACCAGGGCCAGCGCCGCCCCGCGCAGGAAGGTCATGGCCCAGCAGGGCCTTCTCGGGACGGCCCGGGAGAGGCGCACGTGACTCAGCAGCAGCAGTCCGACGGCCGGCAGCGACCAGAGCGCCAGGACAGGGAGGGGAATGGGGGTCTCGATGCCGCTCATGGCTCGGTGCTCAGGTCGCGGAAGTACTGCTCGACCAGGCGCCGGTACTTCTCGGGAGGGGCCGCCAGGCGGCGGCTGAGATCCAGGCGGCGGCGGACCTCGGTGGCCATCAGGTGGCGTTCGAGTACGGTCACGGCCGCCTTGAACACCTGGAGCATGCCGGCGCCGACCTCGCTCGGCCCCCCCTCCCCGATGGCCTGCCCCATCTGGTCGGCCAGATCGGTCAGGCGCGGATCCGACAATGCCGCACTCAGGCGGTCCAGTTCCTTGGCCGCCCGGCCGCGGACGGCTTCGAGGGAGGCGAGGCCCTCCTCCCCCCCCCGCTGCATCGCCTGACTCGTCTCCCGGGCCTGGCGCTGCATCTCCCGCAGCGCTTCGAGCAGTTCCTCCCGGGACATGGCCGGAAGCTGGCCGGCGGCACCTTCGAGGCCGATGGCAAGCTGCTGCAGAATGTTGGCTGCATCGGTCTGCGATTTCTGGGCCTGGTCCGCCTTGCCGTACAGCAGTGCGTTGGCGGCCCGGGCCATGGTGCGGTCGAGGCCCTGCTGATCTGCCTGGCGGGTCGCCTCGATCAGGGCTTGGGACGCTTCCGGGAAGGCCTCCTCCATCTCCCCGGCGGTGCGGCGGACTGCCTCCCGCAGCGTATCGGCGCGCTCATTGAGTTGCCGTTGGCCGGTTTCGGCCTGTTTCATCTCCCCGGGACCGGGTTCCCTCGCCGCGAGGTCCCGGCTTGTGGCGGCCGCGTTTCTCTGGGAGTCCGCCAGCGACTGGGCTGCCTTGGCGAGGGCCTCGATGCGATTGGCCGCGGCCTGGCGGATTGCCTGCTGCAGGTCGCCGATGGCGGCATCGAGCAACGCCGAAGCCCGTTCCCCGTGTTGATGGGCCGTGGGCGCGTCCGCGTGTTCGAGACGATCCCTGCCGCGCTCCATCTCCCGCTCGGCGCCGGCCAGGTCGCGGGAGGTGCGTTGGGTCTCCTGGATCCGCCCCAGATCATCCGCCAGCGCTGCCGTGTCGTTCCCGATGTCTCCCTGCTTGCCGGCGAGGCCGCGGAGTGCCTCCGGCGGCGCGTTCCGGGAGCGATCGGTTTCCCGGTTGAGGCGTTCCTGGCGTTCGGCGAGGTCGCGCACCCGGTCGAGGGCGCGCTGCAATGCCTGGAGCGCATCGGCGCCGCTCTGCTGCTGCTGTTGCTGCTGTTGCTGCTGTTGCTGCTGTTGTTCCTGCCCCGAGGACTCGCCCTTTCCCTGGCCCTTGGCCGCGTTTTTCAGCAGCTCGTTTTCGATGCGGGTAAGCTGGGCCAGGGTGCGTTCCTCGGCCGAGGCGGTCTCGTCGAGGAGGGCTTTCTCCGCCAGTGCCACGGCTTCCCCCAATTCCCGGTCCGCGGCCCCGAACAGCTCGGGAACGGGTTCGGCGATCATGCCGCCGGCGGCGGTCATCAGCTCGTTGAAGGTCCGCCTCAGCTCGAGGCGCAGGTCCCGGAGGTCGCGTTGCAGCCGGTTCAGGGGTTCCGGGCGGTTTTCCTCGGCCAGGGCCGTCAGGTCCCAGGTGAAGCGGATGAGCCGCTTGCACTCGGCGATCAGGGCGCTGATATCCACCTTGAGCGACTGTCCCTGGCCGCCCTCCTGCTCGTCCGGCTTGAGTTCCGGGCGCACGACGACGAAGTAGACCTCGCTGCGGGCCTCCTGCGCCTCCGGCTCACGGTTGTCCGCGGCCGAGACAAAGTAGGAGACGATGTCCCCGGGCTCGGCCCCGAGTGCGCCCAGGTCCAGGTCGTGCGTCAGCGCCTGCTCCGTCGTCCGGGAAGCGTCGCCCTGGAACAGCAGGACGGACTGACGCGGGCCGCCGGACAGCGCCCAGGTCAGGGCCACGCGGCGGATGCCGAAGTCGTCCCCGGCCAGGATTTCCAGGGGCACGGTTTCGGCACGCCCGGCCTGGACATCCCTGTGGGGCTGCACCACGTCCACTACCGGCGGCAGATCGGGACGGACGGTGAGCGCCAGCTCCGGACTGCGCGTTTCGCGGCCTGCGGGCGAACGCAGCACCACCTCGATGGCGGCATCCGCGGAGGCCTCGAAGGAGGTGCGGAAGACCTGCGGTTCGGGCGCCTCGAAGGCAGTCTCCTCGCCCCGCAGCCGCAGAATGGCCTCGGTCGCGCCGGCGGTCAGGAGGCGCACCTCGACCCGCGTCCCCGCCACCGCCTGCAGGTCCTGGAAACCGTCCGCCTGCGTGGCTTCGAGGCCCGTGTAGGGTGGCGGTTCGAGGCGGATGGCGACGGACTCGAAGGCGGGGGGGCGATAGGTTTCGAGGCGGTGCCAGGGGCTGGCGAGGGAGGGGGTGAGCACGCGGTACCGGAGGGTCCCCGTCACGTCGTAGAAGGTGAAGAAGAACCTGGCCCGGGCCGTCTCGTTCATGCGGAAGCGGTAGGTTCCCGCGCTGTCGGCATACTCGATGGTCGCCTCGGGTTCCCAGCGGCGGACGCGGGCTTCGAGCCTGACGTCGCTGTGTTCCGGGACCGGCGACGGCGGCGCCACAAGCTCCAGTCCCGTGTCGTATCCCCGCCGGCAGTCCCCCAGCCGGCAGAACGCCTTCTGCCAGGCACGGGAGTGCAGGGCCAGCACGGCACACGCCGCAAACAGGAGGGCCGAGATCCACAGCGGCCGCCAACGCATTTCCCGGGCAAGGGCCGTTTCCACCGGAGGCAGGGCTGCCAGCCGCCCACGGACCCGTTCCAGCAGGGCTGCCTCGATCTCGTTGGCCGGGCCCCCGCGGCGGGTCTCGATCTCGACGGCACAGATCAGGGAATCCATGAACTCGGGGCGTGCCGCCTCCACCCCCAGGGCCAGATCGCAGGCGCCGGGACCCCGCAACACGGCACGCCAGCATCCCCGCGCAAACACGAAAAGGGCCAGCAGACCCACTACCCCCACGCCCCACAGGGCCAACGTCTCCCGCAAGGACGCCAGCCTGTCCACACCATCCAGCACCAGCACGCCCGGCGCAAACACGCCGAGGAACGCGATGCACCCCCACGCCAGACGACGCTGCCGGATCCGCGCACGAACCCGGGCGAACACCTGCGCGAGGGGCGTCTCTTGCTGTTGAACAGAGGTCACAGTACCCAACCTGCGATCCGTCGGCATGCCCGACATCCGTCCCCCGGACAGGCGGCGGCACCATGCCGCGAAGGCTCCGCAGCCGCCACGATCCCCGGGCAGACACAGCCGGCGGCTCGGCCCGCCGGGCCCCGGTCACCCGCCCCGGCACTGCCGCTCGGGCGCCGGCACAACCGCTCCCAGCGACGATCCGGCCGGGAAGCCCCGTGACCGCCCCGGCCACCCCGCACCCGGGGTCGGTGCCCATACTGTAGTCCGCCCTGGGGCTTTTGCAGCCCGGACTTGCCACGCCGGCCCCGCCGGGACATACTACCCTGGAGTCTTCACCAGGAAGCACAAGGAATACACGAATGTTCTCGTGCCGAACAGGTTGCATCCCTAGCGGCGCTTCATAAGCGCCGGTACTACACAGATGAGGCAAATTCGAAGGATGTGTGGAGAAAGAGCATCAGGCAGCCTTG
>JAFGRS010000733.1 GCA_016935045.1 Lentisphaeria bacterium
AGGGCGACGCTCAGCTCCGCGTCACCTGCAATCCCGAGTCCGAGATGGACATGTCGACGAAGCGGGCCGTCGGATGGAGGGGGCGGGCGTTCAGCAGGCGCCGGACCCGGGCGGCGGCCTCCTCGTTACGGGCGACCATCAGCAGATAGCCGCCGCCGCCCGCTCCCAGCAGTTTTGCGGCTTCGAGATGGTCGGCCACCCCCGCCAGCAGGTGACGCACGGATCGGGGCGCGGTCCCCGCGTCCAGTCGGCAGTTCAGCTCCCAGCTCCGGCCCAGGCAACGGCAGAAGCGCTCCCAGTCCTGGTGCTGCAGGGCGTCGGCCAGCCGCAGCGCATTGGCGCCGATGCGTTCGAGGATCCCCTGCGGTCCCGCGGCATTCAGGAACATCCCCCGAACGACCTCCTGCAGGATGCCTTTGGCGACGCGTGTCAGACCGGTGTAGTACAGCAGCACGGCGCCGTTCAGCTGCCGGCGCAGCATGGCATCCGGCAACCAGCGCACGAGGATCTCCTGCCTGGGCCCGGGGTGGGAGAGCAGCAGCTTGACGCCGGGCGCGATGCCGCCGGCCTGGTCCTGCCATCCGCCTCCCGTGGTCAGGAGCTGCTCCAGCACCAGGGTTCGGACCATGAGTTCCTGCGGGGGCCACGCCAAGCCGCAAAGCTCGGACAACGTTCCCAGGACCGTGGCCGCCAGAATGCTGCTGGTCCCCAACCCCGAACCCTTCGGGACGGCCGCCATGAGCGTCAGCTCGATCCCTCCCCCGAAGGTCCCCAACACCTCCCCCAGGCTGTCCCCGCCGCCGCCGTGTCGGAACTCGGGCAGAAACCCGGCCAGGGCCAGCGCCGCCTTGGGAATCGAGAAGGCGTTGCCCACCTCCCGGTACCCGCGCAACTGCTCGAAGGACGTCACCGTCTCCGTGCGTCCCAGGTCGATGCTCCTCAGGACGATCTCCGGCCGGTCGGTGCAGCGCCCGAAGACCTGGATGGGAGGCTGGCCGTTCAGTTCCACGGCCATGTTCACCACCGCGCCCCCGTGCACGAGGCAGTAGGGAGGGGTATCCGTCCACCCCCCGGCCAGGTCCAGACGTACGGGGGAGCGCCCCCAGATGATCTGGTCGTCCAGGAGATGGCGCAGCGGCAGCGCCGGCCCGGAGCCTCCCCAGGACACCAGCAGCTCCCGCATCGCCCCAAAGGCACGGGCCTCCGCATCCCGCCAACGACGCTCCCGCCGCCGACGCCCGCACAGGGCCCGGAACATGTGCACACGCGCCGCATCGAGGCCCCCCTCGGACCCTGCCGCGCAGACAGACTCCAGCGGCACGCCGGCAAGAAGCGAGGCGGCGTGTTCGAGATCCAGGCGCTGAAACACCGGGTGACCCGGGACCCGCGCCAAACGGGACAACGCCCGGACCTGCCGCCCCCGACGTTGCGCCGCGCGCCGGTCCAACGCCGCCTGCGTCGCCAGCTCGGAAGCCGACAGACGCCGGCAGGAGCGGTAGCGTTCGGCCCAGACCCCGGCCGCCGCGGCTCCCGCGGGGGGCGATCCGCCGCTCTCGGCCGCCTCCGTCGAAGCCGACACCGGCCGGTTGACGGCAGCCTCGACCGCCCCCCCCTCCGCCTCCCACGGACCCGCGTCCCCCAGGAGCCATTGCACGAAGCCCTCCTCCAACTCTCCCGCCCCCAGAACGGGAAACAGCGCCGCATGCTGCAGGTCCGTCGCCGGGTCGATGCCGCAGGCTTCAGGCGTCAGGCCGCGGGTCTCGAACCAGTGTCGGGCGGAGATCCCCAGCCAACGGGCGGAAGGGTCCCCCACTGGGCCGCGAAACGCATCGTCCATAGCGTAGAAACGCACGCACCAGGCCGTGTCCTCCACCGGCACCATGTCGAGGCAGGCGCCCGGAGGCAACCGGAGATGCCAGTCGTTCTCGGGGACACCCGTGATCACGTGGGAGTGTGCCAGACGCCACCCCGGAGCCACGGAGGCATTCTCGATCCACAGGGTGTGGTTGGCGTCGCTCAACCCAATCCCCACGTCGGCGTTCTGCAGGAAGATCGCGGGGTGTTTCTGGGAGAAGCCGCCGAAACGCCGTTGGTCCAGAACCGCATTCTGCAGCCGCAACGTCGTCTGGACCAGCTCCCGGCTGGTACCCAGATGGTAGAACGTCCCCTCGCCGAGCGCCACAACCGCCACCGACAGGTCGCTCACCCCCGCCGCGGGGTCCCCTGGCCGCGACCCCAACGCGGCCCCGAAACGGGTGTACAGATCGTAGAAGAGCGGCACCCCGCCCGGAAACCCAGCCCCGTCCCAGCCGCACAGCTCCATCAACACGCTCACCGCCCGGGAACTGAACAGCCACAACCCCGAATCCACCAGAAACAACGCCTCCCGGGACTGCTCCCGCAGGACCTCGATGGGCGGCTTCTGCAACATGAAAAGGAGGTGCCGCGGGTGATCCCGGTCGCAGAAGAACACCCCGTGACGCACGGCCGCCTCCGGAGACTCCCACAGGCCGACGCACACGACGTCCGCATCCGGCAGCTCCTCGGGCAGACTGCCACGCAGCAGAACATCCCCGCTGTACACGGCCGCGACGCTGCGCCGGGACGCGGCCCGAACCACCGCCTCCAGCAGCGGCGCCTGCACATCCAGCAGCGTCTGGTCGAAGCGTTGCCCGTAGGACCAGCGCAACACCGGCATCGGCGTGAACACCTTCCCCTCCGCCGCATACGCCGGCGTGCGGCGGCTCTCGCCACCGGAATGGACAACCAGACGCACCGCCCCACCCAGCCAGGAGGCGAAGGAACCGGACCCGGAATCGCGCCAGGCCGCCGCCAGCACATTGGCCATGCCCCCCCCGGAGCCCAGCTTCGAACCGGGCGGATCGTGGGTGGCAAAGGTCCCCGCGGGCACCCGCAGCCCAAGCGTGTCAAAACGCGAGGCGCAGGCCGGCGGCAGGGACAGCAGCAGTTGGTACGGTCTCTCCATGGGCTTCCGCCATCGCCTCCCTGTACGCTCCGCGACTCCTGTCCCTACCCCGCCATCCGGGCCCGTTCCCAGGCGATGACGTCCCGCAGCACGTCATCCAGGTTCTTTGTCGCCCGATAGCCGATGAGGGACGCGGCCTGTCGAAGGTCGGGCACGCGCCGGCGCATGTCGTCGAAGCCTTCGCCATAGGCTTCCTCGTAGGGGATGAGGACGATCTCGGCGCCGGTTCCCGCCAGATCACGGATGCGCTCGGCCAGGGCCAGGATGGTGATCTCCTCGTCGTTGCCCAGATTGACGATGCGGCCCTTTGCCTCGGGACAGGCCATGAGGTCGGCCAGACCCCGCGCCACGTCCCCGACATGCGCAAAGCAGCGGGTCTGCCGGCCGTCTCCGAACACCGTGATCGGGTCGCCCCGCAGGGCCTGGCGGACGAAGGATGGGATGACCATGCCGTACTGGCCCGTCTGGCCGGGACCTACCGTATTGAACAACCGCGCGATGCGCACCGGCAGACGCGACTCGTACCAGTGCGCCAGAGTCAGGAACTCATCCAGCGCCTTGGCGCAGGCATAGCTCCACCGGCGCTTCGTCGTCGCACCCATGACCCGATCGTCGTCCTCCGCAAAGGGCACCCGCGCGCCCTTGCCGTACACCTCGCTGGTGCTCGTCAGCAGAAACGGGCGCCGGTAGCGGGCGCAGGACCGCAACACCACATCCGTGCCGCCCACGATGCTCTCGATGGTGCGCACCGGTTGCTCGATGATCAGCCGAACGCCGACGGCGGACGCGAGGTGGTAGACGGCATCCACCTGCTTGACGCATTCGTCCACGATGGACGGGTCGTTCACCGTGTCCACCACCAGCCGCAGGCGCCCCTCCCGCTCGAGGGCCTCGATATTCTCGTAACGCCCGGTGCTGAGATCGTCCAGCACCAGGACATCGTCACCGCGGGACATGGTCTCGCTCGCCAGGTGAGACCCCACAAACCCCGCCCCTCCGGTGATCAGGATGCGCATGCTCTCTTCTCTCCTATGGCGGCGCTTCCAGGCACCGTTACGACACCGTTTGGGCGACCTCACAGGTGTGTATGGAACGTACACCAAGCAGCCTTGGAGCGCGCTTCCTGGCACGGTGCCATACGCCAGTCCCAGGTCCGTAGTCCGCCTTCAGGCGGCCTGAGACGGAGCTTCGTTGGCCGTCTGCCTACAGACCAAGTGCCCCCGCCAGCCAGGACACTGTCCCCCTGGAGGGCGAAGCTCCTGCTGAGCCGGTCCCCTGGAGGGCGAAGCTCCTGCTGAGCCGATGAGTGCCCGCGAGGACGCGGGCGCTCCATCCCCCTGGAGGGCGAAGCTCCTGCTGAGCCGCGGGTCTTGCGCCTCTGCCTACCCCATGCCGATCCAGATCCACAGGGCCAGCCAGACGCCGCCGGCCCCGAGCAGATACCCGTCGGACCGGATGTGGTCCACCTGGTCGTCCCGCCGGCCTTGCAGGGAAGCCCGGCCGAAGCGCCAGAGGGCGTAGGCAACAAAGGGAAGGGTCAGGAGCAGACGCCAACCGCCGGGAACGACCCACATTCCCATACCATAGACCCCGACGCAGAACCCTCCAACCGCCGCGGGAAGGGCCGGGAAGAGCCGGGAGGTGTAGCCGTCCAGACTCCTGCGCGGCGACATCTCCAGGGCCTGGGCCCGCACCACCGCCAGTTCGGCGCCGCGCTTACAGAACCCCACGAAGCCGCACAGGCAGAACGTGGACGCCAGCACCCAGAGATGCCGCGGCGTGAACAGAAGCGGAGCAAACAGCGCTCCGAGACGCAGCACGAAGCCGGTGGCGACGCAGCACACATCCACCGCCGGAATGTGCTTCAGCCACACATCATACGCCAGGTTGAGCAGCAGGTATGCCCCGACCCCCATGGCCACCGGCGCCCCACCGCACAGCGCCACACCCACCGACGCCGACGCCAGTACGCAGGCCATCCACAGCGCGGCACGGACACCCACGCGACGGGCAACCAGGGGCCGGCGGGACTTCGCCGGATGCTGCCGATCCGCATCCCGGTCGAAGTAGTCATTGAGGATGTAGACCGCGCTCGCGGCCAGGCAGAACGCCGCGAACACCCACCCCGCGCGCACCCAGACAGCGACCTCCCTGGCGTGTCCCGCCAGGAGCACCGCAGGAAACACGATCGCGTTCTTGGACCAGTGGGGAACGCGAAGCAGTTCCATCCACGCCCGCGGTGTGGAGGCAGCCGTGTCCGTCACCGACCCGGTGGGCATTGCAGGGTCATTTCCCTGGAACATGCACGTCTTCCCCGTTGACCGTGGCGGTGCCCCCCGGGGCCCGTCGTTTCCATGCCGTCAGCGCATAGGTCCTGGCACGCCCCGGGCGCCGTTCATCGACTCCGGCGGCCTGCGGAGCATGCACGCCGGTCAGCGACCAGCTCCCTCCCAGCAGCGTCCGCACCTTGCCTGCCACCTGCTCCGGAGCGATGATCACGTCGATATGCTCTCGCGCCGCGGCGTCCAGGCAGCCGAGGACGGGCTCGAAGTACGCTTCCCGGGCGCCTGTGACGGCTGGATAGTAGGCCTGCCAGTCGGCAAAGACCTCGTCGGCCGGACCCACCTGCGCGCGCACGAACGCCTCGACCCCCGCGTAGTCCCTCGAGCGCCATTCCAGGGCCATTGTCCCCATCCGCAGAGGCCAGCCCACAGCCGCCGCGGCAGCCAATGCAAGATACCCCATGACCGGGAGGAAGCGGTCGCGATGGGCCCCGCCTGCCGACGTGCCGCCCGGACCGTTCCGGAAGCCATCCAAGACACGGACCGCGCAGCCCAACACCGGCAGGAAGGCCATCCAGCCGTAGTATACCGCGTACTTCCCCAGGAGAACCATGGCAACCGGGATCCCCAGACCCGCAGCCAGCCCCATCCGGGCCGCCGCGATGCACCCGCCGCGGCCTGCCCCGGGCTCCGTGCCGGCTGGACCGGAACCGGCGGGACGCACCCAGACCACGAGCGCCAGAAACGCCAGCAGCGGCACCAGGCTGGGATCAGCCAGCCAGGCACGGGGACACGCGGCGACCTTCCGGCCGAGCGGCCCCGACGCCTGCCCCCGGGTAAAGCCCACGAACCAGGGCCATGTCCCCAACACCCCGTGCAGCAGCGCCAGCAACACGCACCCCGCAGCCAGAGACAGGACATCCGGAAGCAGGCGCCGAAGCCATGCCTCCCGCCCCAGGACCATTCCTTCCCCCAGTGTGGGAGGCGCACTCTCGCAGAACCTGAGCAG
>JAFGRS010000734.1 GCA_016935045.1 Lentisphaeria bacterium
CCATCGCGGCAAGGACAGTGGTGGCGGGGATCGAGCCATCCATCGCGGCAAGGACAGTGGTGGCGGGGATCGGTTTGCCGGGCCCTCGAACAACCCTGGGGGTCGGTGGCTTTCGCTTGGCATCGGTGTCCGTAGAGGGTACGTTCCCAGCGTCACCCGCATGCATATCGGGTGGTGGTCACGGTCTGCGTTTGGAGGTGGTTTCCGTGCCATGAGTGCGCTTTGGATGGCATTCGGGTTTACGCTTTTCGCGGGTATGGCCACGGGTGTCGGCAGCGTGATTGCGTTCTTCGCGAAGCGCACGAACTACCGTTTCCTGTCGGTGGCGACGGGGTTTTCCGCGGGTGTGATGCTGTACGTCTCGTTTGTCGAGATCTTCGGGAAGGGGGTGGATTCCCTCACGGCCGTCTATGGCGAGTCCTGGGGACACTGGATCAACGTCGTTTCCTTTTTCGGCGGCATCGCGCTGATCGGGCTCATCGACAACCTGATTCCTTCGGCGGAGAATCCGCACGCGACCCACGCCGAGAGCGAGACGGCGCCGCTGCACGATCCGGGTGCGCCGATGCCGGACTTCGGCGCGGTGTCTCCGGCCGCGTCGGCTGCGGCATTGGGGATGCACGATCATGGGGGGCACGAGAAGCTCCTGCGCATGGGTCTGTTCACTGCTTTGGCCATTGGGATCCACAACTTTCCGGAGGGGTTGGCCACCTTTCTGGCGACGCTGGAGGACCCCAAGGTCGGCGCCGCGATCGCGGTGGCCATCGCTCTGCACAACATCCCGGAGGGTGTGAGTGTTTCGGTGCCCATTTTCTACGCCACGGGCAATCGTCGGAAGGCCTTTCTGCTGTCGTTGCTCAGCGGCCTTGCCGAGCCGGTCGGTGCCGGTCTGGCGTACCTGCTGCTGCGGTGCTTCGTGAGGGATGCCTCCGTAGGGGTCCCGCCGCAGGTCATGGGCATGTTGTTCGGCGGCGTTGCCGGCATCATGGTGTACATCAGCCTGGACGAACTGCTGCCGACGAGCCGAGCCTACGGCAAGGGGCATGACAGCCTGTTGGGCCTTGTGGCGGGGATGGCCGTGATGGCGGCCAGCCTGCTGTTGATGAAGTGATCAGGCTCCGCCCCCCCGTGCGGGGGCGGTTCGGGCAGGGGTGGTTCCTTGCCGGGTGATCCAGGGTGGATTGGGGGGGCCGCGACAGCGCGGGGGTCGACCTGGGAGCAGGTCCCGTGGCCGGGCATCGCGTGGTTCGGGGCGTCCGTTCCGGTTCATGGCCGCGGTCTGGGATGGCAACACAACCAAGGGATGATCGCCATGTTGTTTCAGCAGTTCAAGGTTGAGGGGTTGGGGTGTTATTCGTACCTTCTCGGTTGTCCTGCCGCGGGTGTGGCATGCGTCGTGGATCCCGAGCGTCACGCGGGGCGGTACCTGGAAGCGGTGCGGGAGGAAGGTCTTTCGATCACGCACGTGTTCGACACCCACCTGCACGCGGACCACATCAGCGGGAGCGCCGAACTGGCCGCCCAGACCGGGGCCACGGTCTACGTGCATCCGGCCGTCGAGGCGGCCTATCCGCACCGGGAGATCCGGGAGGGCGATCGCTTCCGCTTCGGGGCCGCCGAGGTGGAGGTGATCGAGACCCCCGGCCACACCCCCAATTCCGTCACCCTTGCGGTCACGGACCATGGGCGTTCCGAGGACGCCTTTGCCCTGCTGACCGGCGATTTGCTCTTCGTGGGCGACGTGGGGCGTCCCGACCTTGCCGGCGAGGACCTGCTCGAGGAACAGGTTCGGAACCTGTACGAAAGCCTGTACAGCAGGCTGGCCCGTTTTCCGGACTGGACCGAGGTGTACCCGGCGCATGGCGAGGGGTCGCTCTGCGGCATGGGCATGAGCGCGAAGCCCATGACGACGCTCGGTTTCGAACGTCGCAACAACCCGCTGCTGAAGGGTTTGCCCTTTGCGGAGTTCCACGACATCATGACGTCCGGTTTCCAGGTACGGCCGCCGAACTTCGCGGTCATGGTGGACACGAATCGGGAGGGTCCGCGGCTGCTGTCCCGCGTGGCTGCCTTCACGGAGCTTGGCGCGCACCAGGTGGCGCAGGCCATGGAGCGGGGGGCCCGGATCGTGGACACGCGTTCGCAGACGGCCTTTGGTGCGGCGTTCATCCCCGGCTCCGTCAACATCGGCATGGCCCCGAGTTCGGTCAACTGGCTGGGGATGGTCGTCGACGCGGCTGCCGACATTGTGCTGGTGGCGGAGAGCCCGGCCGCGGCGCGGGAGGCTGCCCATCTCTACCGCCGGGCGGGGTACGACCGGCTGCTGGGCTGTCTTGCGGGGGGTATTTCGGGCTGGGCCCTGCAGGGCCGGCCTCTCGATCACCTGCCGCAGCTTACTCCCGCCAGCCTGACGCACGTGCTCGAGAAGTACCGCGACCACGTGGTCCTGGACGTGCGCACCGACGCGGAGTGGGCGACGGGACACATCGAGGGTGCGCTGCACGTGCCCATCACCAAACTGGTGCAGGAGGGGATCGACCTGCCCAAGGGCCGTCACATCACGGCGGTGTGCCGTTCGGGATACCGCTCCAACATCGCCGGGAGCCTGCTCAAGTCGCAGGGCTACGAGCACGTCTTCAGTCTGATCGGTGGCACGACGGCCTGGCGGGCGGCGCAGCGGCAGCGGTAGTGCGGGTGTTCGGGGCGGTCTTTCTTCGCGTCTGTGCGCTGCCGGTCCGGGGGGGCGCGTCTGGGTCGTGTCGCAGGCGTAGGCGGAACGGGCGCTTTCGCCTGTTGACCGATCCGGGGACGGCATCCTTGCCGTGGTGCCGTGTCAGTTCCGTTCCGAGGGAGGGGCTGCGGTGTGGCTCCAAGGAGCTGTTGTCAGCACCTGGGTCCCCAACGGCAGCCCCGTATGGCCGGCGATCACGGGGCACTTGACCTTGAGCAGGAAGCAGAGGGGCGCCGCGACCTCGCTCAGGGTCTCGAAGTTGCCCTGTCCCTTGGCGAGGATGAGATCGGCCGCGGCGAAACGCCGGCGGAACTTCGGGCTGCAATCCGCGAGAATGGTCCCCGGGGCGTCGGAGCCGTTGTCGATGACCTCGACCCGGTCGCAGAGCCCTGCCTGCCTGGCATCGTCCAGCGTGGCGTCGTTCAGGATGGGGCCGCCGCGGACGGCCACGGTCACCCGGCCGGCGGGAAGTTCATCAACGAGGAGGCGGTCGAGGACGATCTCGCCCGCGTTGTCGGCCAGATA
>JAFGRS010000735.1 GCA_016935045.1 Lentisphaeria bacterium
CCGCATCCCCATCCCCTGGAGGGCGACGCTCCGCGGAGCCGCATCCCCATCCCCTGGAGGGCGACGCTCCGCGGAGCCGCATCCCCAATCACGCGCGAGTTTTGCTGAGGCACTACTCTCTCGCTTCGGTGGGGGCGCTTGCCGGTTTCCTGCTGTGCCCTTATGGTACAGTCAGTCCCGTGCGGTGGTCCTGGCGCATCCGTCCCCCTCGGCGGCTGTGGGCACCCCGTGCGGTGACGGCCGGCGGGGGGGATTCTCTCTGCGTCGGGGCAGGTTCCCCAGGGGGAGCACTGCGGAGTGCGGGATGCAGGTGGAGGCGTCTGCGTGCCAACGAAGCAATCGGCCATTGAGCGCTGGACGACCGAGAAGTCCGCGGAGATGTACGGCATCCGGAACTGGGGCTCGGGTTACTTCGCCATTTCGGACGCAGGGGAAGTGATGGTGAGCCTCAAGGGTCAGGAAGGATCCGTCGATCTCAGTCTGATGGACGCCGTTGCCGGGCTCAAGGCCCGGGGGCTGGATTTGCCGGTGCTGCTGCGCTTTGGGGACATGCTGGACTCCCGTCTGACGATGATCAACCAGGAGTTTCGCGGCGCCATGCGCGAGGCGGGGTATCGGGGGGCCTATCGCGGCGTGTATCCGATCAAGGTCAACCAGCAGCAGGAGGTGGTGCAGGAGATCACGACCTTCGGCAAGCGCTATCACCACGGCCTCGAAGCCGGCAGCAAGGCCGAGCTGATCGCCGCCCTGGCCTACCTGGACGACGAGGATGCCTGCCTGATCTGCAATGGCTACAAGGACGAGGAGTTCATCGACCTGGCCCTGTACGGACGCAAGATGGGGCTGAACACGATCCTCGTCGTCGAGATGCCGGGGGAACTGCCGGTGATCCTGCGTCGCGCCGAAGCCCTCGGGGTCAGGCCCAGCATCGGTATCCGCATGCGTCCGAGCACCAAGGCGGGCGGATACTGGAACGAGAGCGGGGGCGACCGCAGCGTCTTCGGTCTGACGACGGCCCAGGTCATCGAGGTGGTGGACAGACTGCGCAGCGCCGGGCAACTCGACTGCCTGGTGCTGCTGCACTACCACCTCGGCTCCCAGTTGCCCAACATCCGGGACATCCGCCGCGGCGTTTCCGAGGCCGCCCGCTTCTACGCCGGGCTGGTGCAGGAGGGCGCCCCCATGGGGTACCTGGACATCGGCGGCGGTCTCGCGGTGGACTACGACGGCTCCCATACGAACTTCGGCAGCAGCCGGAACTACACCATCGGCGAGTACTGCAGCGACGTGGTCGAGGCGGTCATGGGCGTCTGCGACGAGGCGCGGATCGAACACCCGGTCCTGATCAGCGAGTCCGGGCGTGCTCTCGTGGCCTACTATTCGGTTCTCCTGTTCAATGTCCTGGACACCAACCGGTTCTGCATGGATGAAGGGGAGCCCGTGGAGGATGGCGAGACGCACGAACTGGTCAGCAATCTCCTGCAGGTCCGGGAGGATCTGACGCTGAAAAACGCGCAGGAATGCCTGCACGACCTGCTCTACTACCGGGACGAGGTCCGCACGCGTTTCGAGCACGGCACCGTGACCTTGCGGCAACGGGCCCGGGCCGAGCAGATCTTCTGGGCCATCCTGGCGGAGATCTCGGCGCTGATCCCGAACCGCCGTTACGTCCCGGAAGAGTTGCGGGGCCTGCAGGACTCCCTCACGGACATCTACTACGGCAATTTCAGCGTCTTCCAGAGCCTGCCGGATTCCTGGGCCATTGACCAGTTGTTCCCGGTGATGCCGATTCACCGGCTGGACGAGAAGCCGACGCGGCAGGCGATTCTGGCGGACATCACCTGCGACTGCGACGGCAAGATCGACCGGTTCATCGACCTGCACGACGTCAAACGCAGCCTGCCCGTGCATCCCCTGCGGAAGTCGGAGGACTACATCCTCGGGGTGTTCCTGGTGGGCGCCTACCAGGAGACCCTGGGGGACCTGCACAACCTCCTCGGGGACACCAACGTGGTCAGCGTGCGCTGCAACGGGCAGGGCGAGGTCGAGCTGTGCAACGAGATCGAGGGTGACACGGTGGCGGACGTGCTGAGTTACGTGGAATACGATCCCAAGGCCATCGCGGACCTGGTGCGCCAGAAGGCGGAGAGACTGGTTCGGTCGGGACGCCTGACTCCCGCCGAGCGTCGCTCGATCCTGGACGCGTACCATGCCGGATTGCGCGGCTACACCTATTACGAACAGTAGCGGCCCGGTCATCGGGGCAGGGTGGTGGCCGGGATGGAGACGTGAGACCATGGCGAAGCGGGTGTTGATTCTGGGTGCGGGGGGCGTGGGCAACGTGGTGGTGCGCAAGTGCGCCATGGCGCCCGAGGTCTTCGGGTCGATTGTGCTTGCCAGCCGGACCCGGGCGAAGTGCGACGCCATCGCGGCGGACATCGGCGGCGGGCGGGTACAGACGGCAGGCGTGGACGCGGACCGGCCCGAGGAGATGGTGGCGCTGATTCGGGACGTCAGGCCCTCGCTGGTCGTCAACGTGGCTTTGCCGTACCAGGACCTGGCGGTCATGGATGCCTGCCTGGCGACGGGGGTGGACTACCTCGACACCGCCAACTACGAACCCCCCGACGTACCCCGTTTCGAGTACCGCTGGCAGTGGGCCTACCGGGAGCGCTTCGAGGCCGCGGGGATCATGGCGTTGCTGGGGTGTGGGTTCGATCCGGGGGTGACGGGCGTGTTCACGGCCCATGCGGCGAAGCACCACTTCGACGAGGTGCGGTACCTGGACATCGTGGACTGCAACGCGGGCAGTCACGGGAGGGCGTTCGCCACCAACTTCAACCCGGAGATCAACATCCGGGAGATCACGGCCAGGGGACGCTACTGGCAGGACGGCAGCTGGGTCGAGACCGAACCCCTCGAAATCCACCGCCCGGTCACCTACCCGGGGATCGGGCCGCGGGAGTCCTACCTCCTCTACCACGAGGAACTCGAATCCCTGGCCGTCCATTTCCCGACGCTGCGCCGGGCCCGGTTCTGGATGACCTTCGGGGAGGAATACCTGACCCATCTGCGGGTGCTGCAGAACGTGGGCATGACCAGCATCCAGCCGGTGCGGATCCAGGGCGTGGACATCCAGCCCCTGCAGTTCCTCAAGGCGGTGCTGCCCGATCCCGCCTCCCTGGCGGCGGGATACACGGGGCAGACCAGCATCGGTTGCCAGATCCGCGGTGTCAAGGGGGGGCGCGAGCGCACCTGTTACGTCTACAACAACTGCGATCATGCGGCCTGCTACCGGGAGGTCAAGGCCCAGGCGGTGAGCTATACAACCGGAGTCCCGGCCATGATCGGCGCCATGCTCATGCTCCAGGGCGTGTGGCACAGACCCGGTGTCTGGAACGTGGAGCAACTCGATCCCGACCCCTTCATGGCGGCCCTGCCCCGGCAGGGACTGCCCTGGCACGAGGAGATCGACCAGCCCCTCGCCTTCGACGACGTGCCCGCCTGAGGGCCGGGAAACCACTCATGCTGGATCCGCTGCGCGTACCGTCTCCGTGTTTCGTCCTGGAAGAGGATGCCTTCCGGCGGAACCTCGCCGTCATTGCCGACGTGCAGCGCCGCGCCGGTGTGCGCTTTCTCCTGGCGTTGAAGGGGTTTGCGATGTGGCGGGTGTTCCCCTGGGTGCGGGAGGTTGTTGCGGGGGCCACGGCGAGCAGCCTGCACGAGGCGCGTCTGGCCTTCGAGGAGCTTGGGGGCGAGGTGCACGCCTACGCGCCGGCCTATCGGGAGAAGGAGTGGGAGGCGCTGCTGGGCTGCTGCACCCACGTCACCTTCAACTCCCTGGCTCAGCAGGCGCGCTTCGGTCCCCGCTCGGCGGGGCGCTCGTGCGGGCTGCGGATCAACCCGGAGTACTCGCCGGTGCCCACCGCGCTCTACAATCCCTGCGCCGAGGGCTCCCGATTGGGGATCCGGGCGGAAGCCCTGGCCGCCGGGCTCCCCGCCGGCATCGAGGGACTCCATTCCCACAACCTCTGCGAATCCGATTCCCTCGCCCTCGAACGGACCCTGGCACAGATCGAGCGCCTCTTCGGACACCTGCTCGGGGAGGCGCGCTGGCTGAACCTCGGCGGCGGACACCTCGTCACCGCCGCGACCTACGACCGGGACCATGCCGTGCGCACACTGCGGGAGTTCGGCGGCCGTCATCCGGGCCTCGCCGTCTTCCTCGAACCCGGCTCCGCCTTCGCCTGGCAGGCAGGGGTCCTCGTGGCTACCGTCGAGGACATCGTCACAAACGGCCCGATCCGCACCGCGGTCCTGGACACGTCCTTCGCCACCCACATGCCGGACTGCCTCGAAATGCCCTACCGGCCGGCGGTCCGCGGGGCCGTGGCGCCCGCTGGGGAGGGCGTCCACGTCTACCGTCTCGGAGGAATCAGCTGCCTGGCCGGCGACTTCGTGGGCGACTACGGCTTCCGCGAACCCCTGCGGCCGGGGGACCGCCTGGTGTTCGAGGACATGCTGCACTACACCATGGTGAAGACCACGACCTTCAACGGGGTGAACCTGCCCGCCATCGGCATCTGGCATGCGGATGACACCTTCGAGTGCGTGCGCCGGTTCGGCTATGCCGACTACCGGTCTCGACTGAGCTGATGAACAGGGCCCCCCGGGAGCGGACCATGGTGGCATTTCTGCAGTCCGAGCTGACGCCCGCGCCGGCCCGCGGGGCTGGGTTCCACGTCATCCCGGTCCCCCTCGAGCGGACGGTCTCCTACGGCGGCGGCGCCCGCCGAGGCCCGGAGGCGATCCTGGCCGCTTCGCAGCAGTTGGAGCTGTTCGACGGGACGTGCACACCGGCCCTCGGCGGCATCCACACCGCCGCGGCGGTCCCGGTGACGGGCGACGACGAGGCGGTGCAGGAGGCCATCGCCACGGCGGTGGCGGCGGCCCTCGACTGCGGCGCGGTACCCGTGCTGCTGGGCGGCGAGCACAGCGTGAGTTACGGCGCCGTGGCGGCCGTGGCGCGGCGCCGCGGCGGGGACGTGGGCGTCGTCCAGTTCGACGCCCATGCCGACCTGCGCGACACCTACGGGGGCAGCCCGTGGAGCCACGCCTGCGTCATGCGGCGGGTCGTCGAGGCGGGGGTGCCGTTGTTCCAGCTCGGCGTCCGCAGCCTGTCCGCGGCGGAGGCGGAGGTGCGCTCGCGGCGGCGCATCGGTCACCTGGACGCCCGGCTCCTGGCCGAGGGCATCCCGGAGGGGCCCCTGCTGCCGGGGGACTTTCCCCGGAACCTCTACCTCACGCTGGATGTCGATGTCCTGGATTGCTCCCTGATGCCGGCTACGGGTACGCCCGAACCCGGCGGGTTGCACTGGTGGATGCTGCTGCGCCTGCTCGAGCGGGTGCTGCAGGGGCGCAGGATCGTCGGATTCGACGTGGTGGAACTGGCCCCCTGTGAGGGGCTGCACCACTGCGACTACACGGCCGCGAAGCTGGTCTACGTGCTCATGGCGCTGTGCGTCCGGCAGGGGCCTGCCGGGGGCAACCCGGCCGTTGCGCAGGCGCGGACGGCATAGAATATGGATGGCTGAATGGAACTCGAAGGCAGGATCGTCGACTACTTTGCCGGTGCGGAGATCGAGCTGGGAGCGGTGTCCCGCCGGCAGCGGGACCGGTTGCAGGTCGAGACCGCGAACGGTCGGCACGACAAGATCGCCGAGCGTCAGGTCGTCGCCGTGCACGGGCCGGCCGGGAGTGACCCCGCCCGAACCCTGAACGCCCTGGCGGAACGCATCGGGGCCCTCGTGGCCGAGGTGGACACGGAACTGCTCTGGAGCAGCGTCTCCGGCGAAGAAGAGGCCCTCGATCCCGCGGCCCTGGCGGAGATCTACTTCGGCCAGTCCAGCCCGGAAGGCACCTCGGCGCTGGCCCGGTGCCTGGCCGCCGACCCGGTGCACTTCCGGCGCAAGGGATTGGCGTTCTATGCCCGCGGTGCGGCGGAAGCCGCCGAGGTCGAGGAGTTGCGGCGCAGGCGGGGCGAGAAGGCAGCCCTGAGGGAACGGGCCCAAACCTGGGTCTCGGAGTTGCTCGGTCGGCCCGGCAGGGAAACCATCGAGGTGCCTCCCGAACTGGCCGAATTCGTGCGCCAGACCGCCGACTTCCTCCTGGCCGGGCACAACTCCGAGGCCGTGAACGTTCTCTCCCGGGTGCCCACCAAGCGCAGCCCCCGGGAGGTGGCCCTCGAAGTGCTCACGCGCACCGGGAACCTGCCCGCGGACGCGGACCCCTTCCTCCTCGTCAACGGCATCCACGCCTTCTTCTCCACCGCCGTCATGGCCGCCGCGGAATCCCTGGAGCCCTATCGCCCGGACTCCTCACGCACCGACCTGACCTCCCTGTACGCCTTCAGCATCGACGACGAAGAGACCCGGGAGGTGGACGACGCACTCTCGGTCTGCCGGGATGGCGACGAAACGGTGGTGGGCATCCACATCGCGGACCCCGCCTATTTCGTGCAGAAGGACGATCCCCTGGACCGCGTGGCCCAGGAACGGCCGCTGTCGCTCTACCTGCCTACCACGACCGTCATGATGTTCCCGGCGCCCCTGAGTTGCGGCCTGGCCAGCCTGTGCCCGGACGAGGTGCGGCCATCCCTGAGTTTCACCGTTCGCTTTGCCGCCGACGGTTCCCTGAAGGAATGGGACTTCGGCGGCGCCCAGGTGTCGGTCCGCCGGCGCCTGAGCTACGACGAGGCGGACGCCATCCTGGCCGCGCCGGAGGGCGCCCTCGGGGAGGCCCTGACGAGCCTGCTGCGGCTCAGCCGGGGCCTCACCGCGCAACGCGTCGCCGTCGGGGCCTTCACGCTGTCGCGTCCGGAGCTGAAGGTCCGCGTCCGGGATGGCCGCGTGACGGTCCAGCGGATCGACTCCATGTCGCCATCCCACCGTCTGGTCAGCGAGTGGATGGTGCTCGCGAACCGCCTGACGGCGGAGTACGCCCTGCGGCACGACATTCCGGTGATCTACCGCGTACAGGACCCTCCCTCCGAACCGGTCACCACGCTCGAAGTCTACGACCCGGTGCGCTTCGACCAGGAAGTGCGCAAAATGAAGCGCACGCGGTTGAGCACCCATCCGCAGCCCCACACGGGCCTGGGGCTGGAGTTGTACACGCAGATCAGTTCCCCGATCCGGCGCTATGCGGACCTGGTGTTGGCGCGGCAACTGGACGCGCACGTCAGCGGACGCTCCCTGCCGTATTCCCAGCAGGAGGTGCTCGAAGTGCTGGGGAACGTCGAACGCATCGCCTCGCAGAACCGCAGTCTGGAGCGGGACGCCCGCCGGCAGTGGCTGCTCGAATACCTGCGCCAGGAGCGTTCCGGGGTGGAGATGGAGGCGACGGTGGTGAGCCAGGATGGCCGCTTCGTACTGGCGGAGGTTGGCGAGGTGCTGGAACGGGGTGTACTCTTCACCAAGGGTGCCGTCCATGTGGGCGACCGGGTCCGGGTCCGCCTGCGTGACGCCAACCCGAAGGCGGGCAAGCTGGTGCTGGAGATGGTGTAGGGTTGCCCCGGCACGACGGCGGGGCGAAGGAGGGTGCGATGCAGCTCGATGGATTGTCTCGTCTGTCGCCGAACCGTACCCGGCGGATTTCCAGCTGGGACACGAGCGGGCGCAACGCGGACCGCTGGGTCCTGGCGCCGGGGGAAACCCGGGTCCTGGCGGACATCCGCGGGCCGGGAACCATCACCCACCTCTGGATGACCCAACGCAACCACTACCGCGAGTGCCTGCTGCGCATCACCTGGGACGGCGCGGACCGCCCCAGCGTGCTCTGCCCCCTGGGGGATTTCTTCGGACTCGGGCACGGCATCGTCAACTCCTACCAGTCCCTGCTCTTCAGCGCCTCGACGCGCCACAACGACCGCTTCAACGAGGGCTGCGCCCTGAACTGCTACGTTCCCATGCCCTTCGCCGAGGCCGCCCTGGTCGAATTGGTGAACGAGAGCAGCGAGAATCACCTGCAGTACTTCTACATCGACTACGAAGAGGCGGACGCTCCCCCCGCCGGCGACAGGGGCTACTTCCACGCCGAATTCCGGCGCCGGAACCCCTTCGGCGGCTGGGGCCACGAGGTCCGCGTCAACACCCCGGAAGCCAATATCGTCAACCTCGAACGGGAAGCCTGGGAAAACAACTACCTCATCCTCGAAAGCCGCGGACGGGGACACTACCTGGGCTGCAACCTCAGCGTCACCAACCTCCAGGGCACCTGGTGGGGGGAGGGCGACGACATGATCTGGGTCGACGGCTACCACTGGCCCCCCGACCTCCACGGCACCGGCAGCGAGGACTACCTCAACCAGGCCTGGGGCATGCAGCCCAATGCCTTCCTGCGCAATGGCTCCAGCATCCACGAACGAAACACCGGGGGGTACCAGACCAGCTACGTGCACCACCTCGAAAACCCCGTGCGCTTCCAGAAGGAAATCCGCGTGACCATCGAACACGGCCACGGCAACCACCTGCGCAACGAAATGAGTTCGGTGGCCTATTGGTATGCCGCCGAACCCGCCGCCGCCGTCGCCGTGCCGCCGGCGCCCCAGCGCATGCCGATCCTCAAGGATGAACAGGGGCAGTGGATCATCGACCCCAAGACCGCCGTCACCTCCTGCGAGGTGCCCCTCAACGACGAGATGCGTGCCATGAAGGCGCAGTGGGCCGCCAAGCAGCAGCAGGCCCAGGGGTAGTCCAGTGGCCCGGACGTTCCCTGACAGCGGGTCCCGGCCTGTCACGGGGGCCGCGCAGCGGAGGTGTGACGATGCGGTCTCCTGCTCTCCTCCTGGCCGCCGCGCTGGCGTCGGCGCCCTTCGCGATGGCCGCTGACCTGCTGCGGAACGGGTCCTTCGAGAGCCCGGGAGCGGACGGTCTGCCGGCGGGGTGGCAGGCCGAAATCCGCGCGGGCGCGGAGGGCCGGTTCGAACTCGTGCCGGAGGCGCGGGACGGGCGGCTCGCGCTGCAGATCCTCCATACCAACGAAAGTCGCGAATGGGTGCGGGCGTCGCAGCAGCCGCTCAAGGTGCGGCCCGAGACGCTCTGCCGGGTGAGCGGCTGGGTCAAGGCAACCGGCTCGTGGACCGTCCTGCTGTACGAATTCGTCACCGACGGTTCCTACAGGACCCATCCCATCGCCGCCGGCACGGCCACGGACTGGCAGCGCCTGACGCGGAACGTCCAGACCGGCCCGGACGCCACCTGGCTGAAGCTCTCCCTCATCACCGCCGGCCGGGGCGAAGCCTGGTTCGACGGATTCCACGTCGACGATCTCCAGCGTCCCCCGCGCCTGCGCGTGCCGCGGCTGGCGGCGGCGCCGCCGCTGGACGGCGAGTTCACGGACCCGGCCTGGGAAAACGCCCTCAGCGTCGAGGACTTCCTGCTTCTGAACGGCGGCGGGCAGGCGCCGTCCCAGGCGCTTCGGGTACGCATCGGAATGGCGGGGGAACGCCTCTTCGTCGGCTGGGAGTGCGGCGAAGAGCGCATGGCGGACCTTCGCCTGGCCGAGCCGCCAAGCTGGAACGACGACACGGTCGAGTTGTTCCTCATGGAACCGGGGCACGACACGGTGTTCCAGTTCGGGGTCACGCCCAACGGGGGCTGCCTCCGCCAACGGCACCAGCCGGAACGCGGCTTGGGGTTTGCCACGGACTGGTTCTCGACCCGGACGACGAAGCCGGACACCCCTGCCGCCGAACTGCCCGGGGTCACCTGCGCCGCCCGCAAGGGCCCAACGGGCTGGAGCGCGGTGATGTGCATCGACCTCGGCGGACGCCTGGACGGGCCGCCCTGGCGCGCCCAATTCGCCCGCAGCCGCAAGCTGGCCGACACCGAGGAGAACAGCACCTGGGCCCTCACCCCCGGGGAGCGGTTCAGGGTGCCGGAGTGCTTCGGCCATCTGGCACTGAGCCCCCCGCTCGGCGCGGGCGCCGGCGACACTGCCGCCGTTGCCGCTCCTGATTTCGAGCCGCCCCGCAGCGCCCGCATCGTCCCGGCCCCGCGCCGCCTCGAATGGCTCGACGCCCCGCCCCTGGCCCTCGCCTCCCCCGTGGCCGTCGGGAAGACCGCGGAGGGGGCCGGGCTGGGGGAGGCGCTGCTGCGGCGCATCCTCTCCGAGCGTTTCGGACTCGAGGTCGGCGCCGGCGGCGCGGGTCCGCGGGTTGTCCTGCGGCGGGACCCACTGCCGCTGCCGGAAGGCCTGGCGGATTGGCAGCGCGCCGAAGCCTATGCCCTCGACGTGGACGCTACATCGGTACGGATCACGGCGGAGGGCGGACGCGGGTTCCTCTACGGTGTGCAGACCCTGGGGCAGGTGGCCATCGAGCACGGGGGGACGCTGTTCGTTCCCCGGGCCCGGATTCTCGACTGGCCCGAACTGCGCTGGCGTGGCTGGCACCTCATCGGCCCGGAGACGAGCGCCGCGGTGGCGGATGCCCGCCGGGTGGTGGACCTCCTGGCTGCCCTCAAGCTGAATTGGATCGCGATCCAGATCGACAGCCGCCTCCGCTACGAGCGCGACCCCCGGCTTTCCCGCGGCCCCGATACCCCGACCAAGGCCGAACTGCGGTCGCTGGTGGACCACGCCCGCTCCCTCGGCATGGAGGTCATCCCCATGACCCAGTGCTGGTCCCACTTCAGCACCTTCCTCAGCAAGGACGCCTTCCGCCACCTGGCGGAGGTCCAGCAGCCCGCCGAGAATGCCAGCCGGAAATACTGGAACTACTGCCCCCGCCATCCCGAGACGCACACCATGCTCTTCGGCATGATCGCGGAGCAACTCGAGTGTTTTCCGGACGCGACGATGTTCCACGTGGGCCTGGACGAGATCACCTTCGAGCCCATCGGGCAGTGCGAACGCTGCCGGAACGCCGGCGGCGGGGAACTGCTGGCTGAAGAGATCGGCCGGCTACACGACTTCCTGAAATCCAGGGGCCTGCGCCTGGCGATGTGGGGAGACCAGCTCCTGGTCGACCACAACGGCAAGTACTTCCAGACCGCCGAGGCGCTGCCGAAGGTCCCCCGCGACGTGGTGATCTTCGACTGGCACTACCATGCGGCCGACGCCTTCCCCTCGGTGGGGTTCTTCCGGGAGCAGGGGTTCGAGGTGGTGGCCAGCGGCTGGTACGAGCCCCTGAACGTGACCGGCCTGTCGGCGGAAGCCCACCGCAACGGCGTGCTGGGGTATGGCGGCACCACCTGGTTCGCGATCGACCGGATCCGCTCCGAAATCCGGCTGCTCACCGGCATGGTCCTTACGGGCGAGGCAACCTGGCGCCGTGCTCCCCTCGATCTTGCCGCCCTCCCGTACCGCCCCGCCGAGGTGTTCCAGGACCTCTGGGAACGGCCGCGGCCGGCCTCCGCCTTCCGCCCGATCGACCTCGGGCCCACCCTCAACCGGCGACTCACCGATCTTCCCGAACGCCCCGGATGGATGGGCCTCGGCCCCAACCACGATCTGCGCGCGTTCCCCAGCGGCCGGCAGTGGTTCGCGGGGGTGCCCTTCGACATCCCCGGGGCCGACCGGGCCCAGTGCCTCATGCTGGCCGCCGATGGGGACCCCGAGGGCCGCTTCCCCGACGATGCCTGGCAGATCCCCGTCGGCGTGCGGGCCGAGGCCCTCGTCTTCCTGCACACCTGCAGCCGCCCCGAACGTTTCTCCCGCCACATCTACGACCGGAGCAAAGTCAATCCCGGCCCCATCGGCGCCTACGTGGTGCACTACGAGGACGGCACAACCCACGAACTCCCCCTCCAGTGGAACGTCAACCTGGCGGACTGGAACAGCCAGCTCGGCAGCGCCTGCGGCCGCACCGCCTGGCTCGGAACCACCGCCGCCGGCGCCCTCGCCCGCATGGAAACCCTCACCTGGCGCAACCCGCTCCCCGGAAAGACGATCCGGGCCCTCGACGTGGTCTCCGCCCGGTCAACGGTTCGCCCTGTGCTTCTCGGCCTCACCGCCGCCCTGCCGTGAAGGCCGTTCTCCTTCTTCGGCAGATCACCCCATTCGGGAAGATACCCCAAAAAGTACCCGAAAAATCCGCGCTTGTCATCCTGTCGTCCCGGTTGCATCTTCCACTCGTGACCTTGATCACCCCAGGGGGGATGAGATCCGGGTCCGTAGGATCACTTGTTATGTCGTGGTCCAACGTTTCCGCCGGAGGAAGGAGAAGAACATGAGATCGGTTTCTCACCTATCGTGGGCTTTGCCCACCATCTGCGTTTTCATGGTAACCGCCAGCCCCAGCTTGGGGATGATAGACGTAGGAGTGCTCACCAAGGAGAAGGCCAGGGAGAAATACGGGATCACCATGCATGCGCGCAAGAATGGGGATGCGGGGATCAAGGTCTGGCTCGAATTCAAGAGGGAAGGCTGGCTGGGAAAACTCACCTACGCGGAGCTCCGGATGGAGGACGCCAAGGGAAAGCACGTGATCTCGGCACAGCGCCAGCCCAATCCTGTGCATCATCGCCAGGCCGAGAACACGACGACCTTTGCCTTTTCCGCTGACGCCGGCCGACTCGCCCAGTGCAGTTTCCTCGTGGTGTGCTATGGCAGCAATGAAGGGGACGTCGGTTACTATCTGAGGGTCAGGGATTTTCTCGATCCAGAGAACCCCGTCACGGAAGAGTGACCACGACCGCTGGCGCAGGGAATTCCCTGGCCCCGTCCGCACCAACCAGAAACTGACGACATAACATGTGGGTGGTTCGGACTGGGCATTCGCTGCGCTCATTGCCCAGCCGCACACCCCGGCGTTGGCCGAGTTGACAGATGGCGAGCAGTGTCTTACATTGTTTGACATGAAAACGGCAACCTTGACAATCCGATTGGATAGCG
>JAFGRS010000736.1 GCA_016935045.1 Lentisphaeria bacterium
CACCATCCGGGACGGGGATCGGCCGTCGGGGGCGCCGGCCGGTACCGGGAACGGTAGCAAGCAGTACGGGGCGCGGCCCTCCGCGCATCATCCCGGACGGGCGTCAGGGCACTGGCTGTCCGCCCTACGGCAGGCGCCGGAAGCGGGCGACGAACATGGCGTCGCAGTCGCCGTCGCGGGGCCAGATGTGGAGGGTCCCGTCACTGGTTTCCCGGCGCAGGGGATGGGGGAAGGGATCGAGCAGGAACCCGGGCAACGCCTCCTGGAAGGCATGGACAGGGCCCAGGTTCTCCCGCGCGAACAGGGAACAGGTCGCGTAGACCAGGACCCCACCGGGCCGTACGGCAGCCGAGGCGTTCACCAGGAGCCGCGTCTGGAGTTCGACGAAGCGCGGCAGATCGCCCGGGCGCAGAGTCCAACGCCCGTCAGGGTTCCGGCGCCAGGTTCCGGAACAGGAACAGGGCGCGTCGATCAGGACACCGTCGAAGCGTTCCCGCAACCGTGACACCGGCGTGCCGTGCCAGGGCCGGACACGGATGTTCGGGAAGGCAGCCCGGCGGGCCCGCCGGCGGAGTTCCTCGAGGATATGCGTGCGCGTGTCCGAGGCGATGACGGTACCCCTTCGTGCCATGAGCGAGGCCAGGTGGAGGGTCTTGCCGCCGGATCCTGCGCAGGCGTCCCACCACTGCTGACCGGGCCTGGGGTCGCAGACAACGCCGATCATCTGGGAGGCGAGGTCCTGGACCTCGAAGCGGCCCCTGCGGAAGGCATCGAGGGTCCGCAGGTTGACGGAGGGTGGAACCAGGGCCACCGCGTCGGCCCGGGTGGGATGCGGCAGCGGCGACAGCCCGGCCCGGCGCAAATCCTCCAGCAGTGCGCGGGGATCCGGGTCCTGGACGCGGAGCCAGACCGGGGGGCGCCGCTGGAGCCATTCCTCGAGTTCGGCAAAGGAATCGGGGCCATGCACCTCACCCCGGATCCAGCCGGGAGAGAGATCCGCCACGCGAGGCAGGGAGAGCATTCGAGGCCCCAGGAAGGGCTGCAGCCGGGAAACGCGTTCGGCCACGGCCGTCTCCCCCGGCAGCGGCGGCAACGTGCGCGGACGGACGCCGGCCTGTTCGGCCCAGACGCAGGCCGCCGGAGGCATGTCCAGCCCGTCTACGGCACGAGCGGCGGCAAGGCACGGCCCCCAGGCCTGGACGGGAGATACGGCGGCCTCCGTACGGGCGGGACACGCCGCGGCCGCGGCGAAGGAATCGAGGGGCCATGGAACCGGGGCCAGGGGACGGACCCACCCCCACCAGCGCAGCGCCGCAAACAGCGTCTCGCCGAGGAGACGCCGATCCCGGGCCCCGAAGTGACGATGCGACCGCAGAAATGCCGCCAGGGCCCGGTCGGCCGGCTCCCGTTCCACAAAAACCGCGCGCAGGATGCCGGCGGCGGCCTCCGCGCAGGCGTGGGCCTGGGCCGCTGTGTGCCGGGAGGGACCGGTCATGGTCGGGGACCCCTGTACCTGTCGGCACCGCACGCCGCGCAGGACCCGCGCCGGACGCCGGGCAAGACGACCTCGAGGGGACAGAGCCTGCGCCGACGCACCCGCCCTGCCCCGGCCTCGTCGCAGCCGCCGGTCACCGCCATCAGCGGCCCACCCGGGCGCAGGCCACGCTCCAACGGCCGCGCGGGTTGCCGCGGGACAGCCGCGCCCGGCCTGGGCGTCAGGCTCAGCGTCCGACCTCCAGGCGTTCGGCATAGAGGTCCGGGAGTCCGACGGCGCGGATACGCTTCTGAGTCTCGGCAACGTCGTAGGCCACACGGAAGATGCGCAGGTGTCGGGTCTCCATGTCGTAGGTCACGAAGGCGGCACGGGGATCGTGGTCCCGCGGTTGGCCGACGCTGCCGACATTGACCATGGTGCGGCCGCCATCCGGCAGGTAGCCGGTGGTCAGGTAATCGACGCGGGGCTGGCGCTCCCCGTCGTCAAAGGCGAGCAGCGGAATGTGGCTGTGACCGCAGAAACCCAGGGCAACGTCCTGGTACGCGAAGTTGTGTTTGAGCGTCTTCTCGTTGACGCAGTACACCCAGGGCTTGGGACCGAAGGCGCCATGAACCGCGCTGAAACCCTCCGCGTCCAGACGCAGAGGCAGTTGCGAAAGCCACTTCAGGGCATCCATCGGGAGCTGCCCCTGAGTCCAGCGGGTGGAGGTCTTCACGTCCTCCCGCAGCCGCTCGACCCGGAGATCCATGAGCAGCGTGACGTACTCGTCGTGGTTGCCGAGAACACAGGGAATCTCCCGCTCGCGCACCAGCGCCACACACTCGGCGGGCCAGGGCCCGTAGCCCACGATGTCCCCCAGGCAGACCACCAGGTCGCAGGCTTCCTCGTCAAGCTTCGCCAGCACAGCCCGGAAGGCGGGCAGGTTGCCGTGAACGTCGCTCAGGACCCCGATTCTGCTCATGGCCGTGTCCTTCCTTTCCCCCAGGTGTCATCAGGGACATGACCAAGCTCGGGGCCTCCTGGCATGTTACCGGATCATTCGTTAAAGTAGCCCCTTCATAGGTGATGACAAACGCCCGCACCGGTCCCGGACGTCGGCGCAGGCCGGCCCCGGCAGGCCGCACGGGCTGACGGGATGCTGCCATGCCGAGAAGGTTCGTCTCCGCCAGTACCGCTCTGCTTCTGGGTCTCTTCTTTCTGGCGTTTCTCTTCTTCCCCATCGCGCAGGTCCTCCGTGGGGGGTTGATCGACGCGGAGGGACGCCCCACCTTCGCCTTCCTCAGGGAGGTCTTTCGCAATCCCCTGTACCTGGAGGGCTTGCGCAACTCCTTCCTGATCGCCTCGGCAACGACCACGCTGAGCCTGCTGCTGGCGGTGCCCCTGGCGTGGCTGGCGGACCGCTACGAGTTCGCCGGGAAACGGGTGCTGGTGGCTGCGCTGCTGTTGCCCCTGGTCCTGCCGCCCTTCGTAGGCGCTCTGGGGATGCAGAGCATTCTGGGCTATCAGGGGGCAGGCAACGCGTTGCTGCGGCGGCTGGGGCTGCTGCAGGCCGGTGCGGGGATCGACTGGTTTGCGGGAGGGTTCTGGGGAGTCGTGCTGATGGAGGCCCTGCACCTGTACCCGATCCTGTATCTGAACGCGGTGGCCGCCTTCGCCAACGTGGACCCCCAGTTGCTCGAAGCGGCGGCGGACAGCGGCTGTGTCGGCTTCCGGCGCTTCCGGCGCATCGTGCTGCCCCTGATTATGCCCGGCATTTACGCCGGCGGCACAATCGTGTTCATCTGGTCCTTCACCGAACTGGGTACGCCGCTGATGTTCCACTTTCAGAGGGTGACGCCGGTCCAGGTCTTCGACGGCATCAAGGAGATCGGGGACAACCCGGTTCCCTATGCCCTGGTCCTGGTCATGATGACGGCCGCGGCCCTGCTCTACCTGGTGGCCCGCACAACGGTTGGCCGCAGGGCCTATGCCATGGCCTCGAAGGCGGGTACCGCGGCGCGTTCGACGCCCTTGCGCGGCCTGCGGGCCCTGCTTGCCGGGAGCGTCTTCGTGTGCTTCGGAGCGGTGGGCATCCTGCCGCATCTGGGAGTCATCGGCCTCGCCTTCGGCCGCAGTTGGTACCGCAGCATCCTGCCAACCGGCCTGACCCTCGAACACGTGGACAGCGCCCTGGGGCATAACCTGACCGTGCCAAGCATCCTGAACAGCGTTCGCTACGCCTCGCTGGCCGTGGCCGTGGCCATGCTGCTGGGCGTCCTCACGGCATGGGTCATCGTGCGCGGCAAGGGACGCCTGGGCTGGCTGCTGGACAGCCTGAGCATGCTGCCCCTGGCGGTGCCGGGGCTGGTGCTGGCGTTCGGATATCTCGCCATGACACAGGAAGGACGCCTGTTCCACGTGCTCGACCCGGTGGAAAACCCCACCGTGATGCTGGTGATCGCCTACGCCATCCGGAGGCTGCCCTACGTCGTGCGCTCGGCGGTGGCGGGACTGCAACAGACCAGCGTGAGCTACGAGGAAGCGGCCGCAAGCCTGGGCGCCGGACCCTTGACCTGCTTCGGGCGTATCACGGTGCCCCTGATCTCGGCGAACCTGATCGCGGGCGGCATCCTGGCCTTCAGTTTCTCCATGCTCGAAGTGTCCGATTCGCTGTTGCTGGCGCAGCGCGCGGTGTATTTCCCCATAACCAAGGCAATCTACGAGCTGAGCATGCTGCTGGGACAGGGCCCCTCGCTGGCGGCGGCGCTGGGGGCGTGGACGATGGTGTTCCTGGGTGTGTCGATGCTGGTTGCATCGTGCCTGTTGGGCAAAAGGATGGGGACCCTGTTCCGGGTGTGATGCAGGGCTGACTTCGTGCCTGCGGCCCGTTGCCCCCGGGCCGTCCCGGAGCAGGAGGCCCTTGGAGGATGTGCACATGATGCGGCGATCACGGATGGTCTCCGGGTATCCGCTGCCGGCGATCCTGGCCCTGGCCGTTTCCGCTGCGCTGTGGGCTCAGGACCCGGTGCGACAAAGCGCCCCAGTGTCGGCTCCCGGGAGCCTGGGAGAACCCTGGTTCCAGGACATTCAGGAGCCCCTCGCCTGGACCCGGGAGGCAGGTCAGGCCCTGTGCCGAAGTGTCTTCGACGGCTTGCGGAACCGATCCCTGCCGGCGACGGCCCTGGGCTCCTTTCCCGGCGGCATGGCGCCCCGGGCCGTCTTCCTTTCCTGGTCGGACGGTCAGACAACGGCGCGCAGTGCCTTCGGGGTGGGAGAATCCGCGGAGACAGCCCTGGCCCAGGCCTTCGATCGGGCCCTGTCCGCGGGGGCCGGCGGGGGTTCGGCCGCCTGGGTGAAGGTGGACGTGGTGCAGCACGCCGAGGCCACGGGGGGATTCGTGACCCGGGAGAGCCGCCTGCCGCTGCCAAGTCTCCTGGGCTTGACCTTCGGCCCGGCCACGACCTTCGTCTTTCTGCCGGAGCAACTGGTGGCCTGGAACATGGTGGACCCAATGCACCGCCTGACCATCCATCACATCAGCGAACGGCTCCTCGCGGAACACGACTGGCAACGGGCCGGACGCTGGTTGGCCGTCGCCAACTACACCGGAGGACAGAGAATCTGCCTCTTCGAAACCGAGTCGTTCTTCTGCGCCGGCGGCGTGGCCGTGCCCCTCTTCCGGGGCCATCCACTCTACGATAACCCCACCGTCACGGAACTCCTGGCGGCTGCCCGGGCAGCCGGTGACCGCATCGCCGACTACTGCCGGAAGGACGGCACCTTCCAATGCGACCTGCCCGAGTGGGAACCCGGCAGAACAGGCCCCGCATCCCCAGCCGACCAGGCCCTGGCTGTGCTGGCCCTGGTGCGCCTGCACCGGGCCACCGGGGAGAAAACCTACCTCGAAGCCGCCATCCGGGCGGCAGGCAGCCTGGCGCGGAACATCCGACCCTATGGCACCTCGCCCAGGGCCGGGTGCCTTCCCGAACCCGAGGAGGTGGAGGATTCGGGCGGCGTGGTGGGGGCGCGAGAGATCACCAAGCTGTCCAGCAATGCACTGGTCCTGACGGCGTTGTGCGAAGTGTCGGAGGCCCTGGGAGATGGATCCCTCGAGGTACCCCTCGCGATGCTGGCCCGGCACCTCGCGCTGCAGATGCAGCCGGACGGTACCATGGTCGGCTCGCGCCGGCTGCCGTCACACAAGGTCGGCGGCGTGGCGGAAGCGGACGCCGTGGGCACAGCCGTGCTGGCCCTGGCACAGTTGTACGGGGCCGTCGCACGCCCAACCTTCCTGGCCCAGGCCGAGCGCGCCTGCACGCGGCTGCGCACACAGATCCTGGACACCGTGGCAATGGAGGGACTGCCGCGGGACGCGTGGACCCTCGAAGCCCTGGACCGGATCTTTACCTTCACCCGCGACCGAACCCTGGGCACGACGGTCCAGCGCCTGGCCATGGCGGCCCTGTTGGACCAGAACCGGGAACCGGACATCCTCGACGAATACGGCGCCGTGGGAACTCACCCGTCGGCCACGGTGGCGGCGGACCGCACCCGGCTGCTGGCCGTGGCCGCGGCCCTGTTGCACGACCTGGGTCAACGCGATGCGGCCACCAACCTGCTCGCCGAGATGCGCCCGTATCTGCTCTACCAACTGCAGGCACGCATCGAACCGGCCTCCGCCATGTACCTTCCCCGACCGGCCGAAGCCGTCGGTCTGTTCCGGGATCACCTCCGGGACTACGGCTTCGCATTGCGCGGCCAGGCATCCCAGGTGCTCAGCCTCCTGGCGTTGACCCGGACGCTGCAGAGCACGGAACGGGAAACCCTTCCCGAAGACCTCCAGGTCGCCAAGAGCCTCAACAGGGCCCGGGCAGCCGCGACACGTTTCCCGCGCTATCTCTCCCCACGCCTCGCCGCCACCGCCGCCAGCCCCGTCGCTACCCGCGGCGTCGAGTACCACGAGGCCGGCAGCGAAACCTTCACCATCGTCCCAATCCCGGATAAGGACCCCGCCAAACCAGGTAGGCAACCCGGACTCAAACCGGTCCGGGTGCGTCGTCTGAACGAGTGAAGCACTGCAGCGTAACAGATTGAGACTCCACGGGTCCGAAACCCCCCGCCGACCACCGGAAGCAGTGCGTGCTCCTGACTCCCCTGGACCGGAAAACACCCGTCCCGAGGCCGCCGGCCTCCCCCCGTTTTCCGGACACCGCGCCTCGCCCCCATGGCCGGAAAACAAATCCACCGCCATCCGCACACCCTCGTTTTCCGGACGCGGCGGACGGTGCAGGGGTTGGCGGCGCCCTGTCGTGCGCCTGAGACCTGGACCGGGCCCTTGTCCCGGCTGTCCGTGGACTGGTGAAAGGGTGGAAGGCACGGCGAGGGGTATTCCCCCCCCGCGGGGGGGGATGCACCGGGCGGCAGAGCCCCGGGCAGAGTAGGAATCGTCTTGAAACAGTCTCGAGCGCCCGCGTCTGCCTGTGCGGACACGCAGACAGGTCCCTGCGGGCACACTCCGGAACGGGCACGGCAAATGCCGGCGTGTCACTTTGCAGAGCGCTGAGTTCCGGGGGACACTACTGTGGGACGATGCGTATGGGCTGGAGACGAGTGCCAGGCAGGTGTCGTGCAGGAAGGCAGAAACAGAGGACGAACCGCCGCCGAAAGTGCTCCTGCCGCGCGGGGCCCCGCGAGCACTCAGGCACTGGCCGGGAGCGGGATGCGACCGGCCTTCCGCAGCGCCGTGCAGGTGACCTCGACCCCCGCCGCGGCCG
>JAFGRS010000109.1 GCA_016935045.1 Lentisphaeria bacterium
ATGTCCCCGGGGTTCTCGGGTGGACACATGCGGTGTGGCAGAACTCGTGCGGCATGGGGACCTACGGAGCTGACATGCGCCCCGCCCGGAGTCGGCTCCCCGCGTTGACTTTCGCGCCCCGCGTCATAGCCTATGGGAAAACCGCCCCGGACCTCCCACGGGGACGGTCAACCGGAAAGGTCCACCGTGAAGATCTCCGCCACCACCGTTGCCCTGCCCCACCTCACCATGGCCGAACAGGCAGCCCTCCTGGCACGGCTGGGTTACGACGGCATCGAACTGCGCGTGCGCCGGATCACCGACGAGCAGCGCACCAAGGCCGAACCCAGCCCGTGGGGCTACCATGTCAACGACATCACCCCCGAGAACTTCGCGGCCGAGGCGCCGCGCATTCGGCGGGTCCTCGAAGACCATGGCCTGGCCCTCGCCGGCATCGCCTCGGCGGCCGCGTGCACGGATCTCGAGCAACTGCGCCTGCTGGTCGATGGCGCGGCGACGGCGGGCGCCCCCTTCATCCGCGTGGGCGCCGCGGCGGGGTACAAGCCCGATGGCAGTCTCGACTACTGGCAGGTGTACGGGGAGACCATCGCCGGCTACGCCCGGGCCGTGGCCATCGCGCGGGGATCGGGCGTCAGGATTCTCCTTGAAATCCACGGCAACACGATCCATCCCAGCGCCTCGCTGGCGCAGCGGGTGGTTTCCCACTTCGATCCGGCTGCCGTGGGGGTGATCTACGACCCCCAGAACATGGTCAAGGACGGCTACGAGACGCCCGCCCTGGCCATCCAGCTCCTGGGGCCGTACCTGGCGCATTGCCACCTGGGCGCGCATCGGCCGGTCGCGGGGGCGGCGGACGACCACGGCACCGTGCAGTGGAAATGGGAAGGCTGCCGCATGGCGGAAGGACTCTTCCCCTTCCCGCACCTGATCGCTCTGCTCAAGCGCGCCGGCTACGCCCACTTCCTCTCGGTGGAGGACTTCCGCGCTGCCCCACCCGAGGAGAAACTGGCCGACGCCGTCGCGTACCTGCGCGCCCTCCTCTGACAGAGTCCGGATGCCGCCGGCGCTGAGATCCGGGGGCTGAGGCCACCCTCGGCATCCGTCGTTGACTTGCTTCCGGCGCGACGGCATCTAGGTTCAGAAGAGATAGGGATGGGGAACAACGCGCGCGAGGATGCTGGACATGAGAACGGCGGCGGCCCTGTTTCCGGTCCTTGGCGCCTGGGTCGTGATGGGCTGTCGCAGCCTGGCGCCAGCCGCCGATCTGGCCCTGCGGGTCGAGGCCGTGGAGGTGCTCCGGTCAGGCCTGAAATGCGGCGAGTTCTGGCCCTCCATGCATGCCGCGGAAGGCATGACCCGAGCCGGACTGGCACAGGATGTGAAGACTGCCCTGCTGCCGCAATGGGCCACGGAAACCGACGACCAACGCCGCTGCGGGCTGGCCCGGGAATTGGTGCGCGCCGGCGCGGACGAACCCTCCCGCGTCTTCGTGGACATCCTCCGGGACCCGGAGAGCAATGGCCATACGCACGCCTGCGAAAGCCTCTTCAAGATCGGCCGGATCGGAGATCGAAAGGAGGTGTTCCAGGCCATGCTGCGGGGAGACCCCGTGCTCGAGATCATGGCCGCCGCCGCCCTGGTCCTGGACGGCGACCCCCGACCCCTCGCCAGGGTCCGCGCCCATGTCTCCCACCCCGACGTCCGCGTGCGCCGCACCGCGGTCTGGGTGCTGGGCCAGCTGGGGAACCGCCGCGACCTCCCCGCCCTACGCGCCCTGGCGGCTGCCGAGAGCGATCGCCTGGCCCGGGCCTTCTGCTGGAATGCCCTGGCCCTGCTGGGGGATGAGGAAGCCCGACCCATCGTCGTCACGGATCTGAGGGACCCGGACCATACCGTGCGGACGTACGCGGCTCAGGGGGTCGGTGAATGGGGCGGCGCCGAACATCTGCCGCTGCTCCGCGAGGTGCTCCGAGATCCCCATGTGGACGCGCGCATCCGCGCCGCCGAAGCCATCGTGCGCATTCTCAAGAGGCCATGACAGCCCATGTCCAACACCACCTGTGACGATGCACCCTCGATGGCCCTGACTCCTCCCCGGCGGGAGATGCCCGGACAATGCCTGGTGGGACGGCGCGGGTTCCTGCAGACCCTGGGGATCGGCGCGGCCGGTTGCGTGCTGCCGTGCCGTGGCGCCGTCGGCCTGAGTGCCCTGGCGGGGCGCCGGCCCAACATCGTTCTGGTGCTGACGGACGACCAGGGCTATGGGGACTTGGGGCGACACGGCAATCCGGTCATCCGTACGCCCCATCTCGATGCCATGTACGACCGCAGCGTTCGCTTCGCGGATTTCCACGTCAGCCCAACCTGCGCCCCGACCCGCTGTTCCATCATGACGGGCCGTCACGAGTTCCGTTCGGGGGTCACGCACACGATCCACGAGCGGGAACGCATGAGTCTGGCGGCCATCACCGTGGCCCAGGTCCTCAAGCAGGCGGGATACAGGACCGGGATCTTCGGCAAATGGCACCTGGGCGACGAAGATGCGTACCAGCCCGGGCGGCGGGGATTCGATGAGGTCTTCATCCACGGCGCGGGGGGCATCGGGCAGACCTTCTCAGGCAGTTGCGGCGATGTGCCGCGCAACGGCTACTTCGACCCCGTCATCCGCCACAACGGGCGCTTCGTCAAGACCCGGGGCTACTGCACCGACGTGTTCTTCCGGCAGGCCTGTTCGTGGATCGAGGCCGTGCGCTCCGATGGACCGTTCTTTGCCGTCATCACCCCCAACGCGCCACACGCCCCTCTCATCTGCCCCGACCCCGAGTTCGCCCTCTATCGCGAAACCGTCCCGAACGAGAAAACGGCCAAGTTCCTGGGCATGGTCACCAACATCGACACCAACGTGGGCAGCCTGTTCGAGACCCTGAGAACGTCCGGCATCGAGAAGGACACCCTGGTCGTCTACATGAATGACAACGGCGGCACCGCCGGCTGCGGGGTCTTCAACGCGGGGATGAAGGGCGCCAAGGGCTCGGCCAACAACGGCGGCACGCGAGCCATGTCCCTGTGGCACTGGCCGGCGGCCCTCGCACCGGCCAGCATCGATGCCCTGACGGCACACATCGATCTCTTCCCCACCTTCGCGGAACTGGCGGGGGCCTCCCTGCCGGCAGAGGCCAAGCGACAGATCGAGGGCTTCAGCCTTCTGCCTCTGCTCCAGGACCCCGCCGCCCCCTGGCACGACCAGAGGGCGCTCGTCACACACGTGGGACGCTGGAAACCCGGTACCCCTCCCGAGAAGTTCGGCCGCTGCAGCGTCCGCCGCCGGCAATACCTGCTCGTACGCTCGAACACGGGCTGGAGCCTCCATGACCTCAAGGCCGACCCCGGAGAGAAGACGGACCTCGCTCCCACACACCCCGACATCGTGGCAGACCTCGCCGCCACCTACGATGACTGGTGGAACGAGACCCTCCCCCAACTCGACAACGAAGAGGCATTCCGCAACGCCCCCGCTCTCAATCCCTTCAAGGAAGCCTACTGGCGGCAGTACGGCGGCCCCGGACCCAACGAGGCCCCACCCCCACCCGCCTTCCAACGAGCCCCCACGCAGGACTGACGGACAGCCAGCCAGACCAGAGGCCTCTCCCCGTTCAGCGGCCCGAGATGCCCTGGACGCCCGCCGCGGAGCAATGGCGTGCAGCCGCCGGCAGGTTGGCTGTGTGCTGTCATCTTCGCAAAAGCCCCCACGCCTGCCTGGGCAGACACCTCTCTGCGTCGCGGATGCGACAGGCAGGCGCAGGCAGGGGCTCGTGGACACTGGCCGCGGAATACGCCCGCTCCAGGCGCTCCCCTACGGCTGCTAGCCGGATGTCTTGACCTGCATCGGAGACGGGAAACCCGGAGGCTCTGGATCGTCCTGTTTCGGGCCACACTTTGCAAAGTGTGGACCGATGAGGTCCCGGCTGTCCTCGCCTGTTCCGAGCAAGTAGAATAAGCACGGAAAGCATACCAACGCCCCGTCACGTTCTGGCGAGATCGCCATGGGTTGGTCCACACTTTGCAAAGTGTGGACCGATGAGATCCCGGCTGTCCTCGCCTGTTCCGAGCAAGCAGAATCGGCGCGGACAGCATGCCCACGATCCGTCGCGTTCGGGCGCAAGCGCCATGGGTTGGTCCACACTTCGGAGAGTGGTATCCGTCTAGCGTCCATTGGTGGCCGCCAAACGGGTACTACTGACGCGAGTTTCACACAATCTCGCGTCGAGAGCTGCATTCCGTGTTGCAGCTGTCTGCGTTGTGGGACCGGTGCAGTCCTGCCGGACACCCCAAGGACATGTCCTGCACCGATACAAGCGGCTGCCTCAAACAGGCCATTGAGCTGAAGAAACGGAAAGCACAGCTCGCCCCTGAAGACGACAAGCCGGCCTGCGCGCGACTCGAAGAGAAGCTCGACGACATTCTGCACCACTACGCGCTCATCGAGGACCAGGACGCGGCCCGCTTCGTGGCGTGGTTGAAGGAAACCGCGGTCTTCCGCTTGATCCTGCATGCCTGGCGGGATAGACTGGCCGGATATCACGGTAGCGCTGGGCCTGGCTTTTCTGGAAGGTGAAAGGAACGGCCATGAAGGGGGTGGAATCGTCTCGTGTTCCTGGGATCCTGTGGGTGGCGGCTGTTCTGTTTGGTGCGGCGGTTGCGGCTTGGGGCGGGCATCTGCAGGGCCGGGTGACGGACAGCGGGGACGGGGCCTGGCTCGAGGGGGCGCGGATCGAGTTGGACCGCCTGGAAGAGGGCGTCGGAGACGGCGTGGCGGACTATTCAGCCGAGTCCGACCTCTTCGGTTTCTACCGCATCCGGGACGTGGCGCCGGGGGAGTACCTCTTCCTGGCGACGCTGCGGGGCTACGACGGCATTGAAGAGACGATGACGGTCGAGGGTGCCGCGGGGCAAACGCACTCCGTTGCCATGACGCGGCACGAGGGCGCGGTCCTTTTCCCGATCTGGTTCCAGGTCAACTGCGTCAAGACCGGACGGCCTCTTGACGGAATGACGGTCCTGGCCCGCCGGCACACCCTTGTGGGGGGCGACTTCCAGGAGGAATTCGGGGCCCTGACCGACGCCGCCGGTCATGTCGAATTCCTGAACCTGCAGGCAGGCAAGTACCAGTTCCAGATCAACCCGGCCGGGGCCGGGCAGATCCCCGGCTGGGAGAGCCATCAGAATGCCGAGCTGGCCACCATCAGCGGGCCGCACCTGGTCAACGTCCAGCTCAAGCCCGTGGACCAGCCCCTCACCGTCACCGTACGCGGGTTCGACCCGGTCACGGAGACCGAGAACGCGCTGCTTTCGAAGGTCTACGTAGAGGCCACCGGCCTGGATCCCGACGGGGCGTCGGAGAGGGTCCTGATTCCGACCATCACGGCGGTGAGCAAGCTGCCGGCCGCAAAAGACGACCCGAACCTCGGCAAGGTCTGGTTCACCGGTCTCTGCCCGGCAACCTGGCGCATCCGCGGCAAGCGGATCGGCTACGAAATGCAAACCCATACCATTGCCCTGCAGGGCGCGTCCGGAATCCTGCAGCAGGACACCCTCGACATCACCATGCCGATCCACGACACCACCCTCGACGTGATCCTGGTGCCGCCGGAGTACTACCCGGCATCCGTGCTCGAGGGCGCCAGCGTCCGGCTCGACGGGCTCAAGGACAGCGAGACCGAGGGCATTTCCCGCCAGGTCCCGGCGGAACTCGTCTCCGTCGAGGGGCGCGGCGAGGTGGCCCTGGCGCGCTTCACCCGGATCCTGCCCGGGAGCTACGAGGTGGGTCTGCGGCAGAGCGTGTCGGTGGCCGTGCCCATTGTGGTCGAGGGTCAGACCGTCTACACGCGGACCTACGAGGCCGAGTTCACGGGCAACCTGTATACGGAGGCCGAGGACGACGTGACCGTGACGGTGGACCTGCCGCTGACGCCGACCCCGGTGCGGGCCGACTTTACCCTGAAGGTAACGGAACGGATGCTCCCCTTCCGGGAGATGCAAGGGGGTGCCGTCCAGCCCATGGCGCGCGAGTTCATCCCGCGGCCGAGCCAGGCGGTCACGGTGATCATGAACGCCTACATGGTGCCGGAAGGCGTCAAAGTGGCTCGCCCCGAGTTCGATGCGGTCACCGACGAGTACGGTCGTTTTTCGGTCACCGTCCCCCCGGGGCTGTACGGGGTGCGCATCGACGGCATGCCGGGGTACTGGGGCATGCAGATGCGCACGTCGTCCAAGGACGCCGGTGCCGAGACCCCGGATTGGACCGCTGCATACTGGGAGGAGGCCTGGCCCTATGCCGAGCGCTGGACGCACAGTGCCAAGGGATTGCGGCAATACCCCAACAACTACTACTTCGGGGCCGGCGGCATGGCCCTCGATTCCGGCCGCGTCTACGACGTGCTGCTGCAGGCAGGCTGCAACCGTATGACCCATTTCCGCTATGGGGTCTACGATTACTACAATCAGCCGTTCCGCTCGGTGGCGACCGGCATCGAGGAGGCGAAGTCCACAGCGCGTACGGTGTCCTACATCGACTACTGGTCAGTCCTGATCGGTCCCTCCACCGTGACCCTGACCGAGACCGGCAAGGGGGCCTCGTTCACCGAGGAGATTGGCCTCGGCGCCGACGGCAATCCGTTCGTCCTGTTCACCGATCTGCCGCCCGGGCGCTACCGACCCTCGGTCAGCCATTCCGACCTGCTGCCCCGGGACGGTGCGCATAACCAGATCCTGATCTTCGACTGTCCCGAACCCGGGCACCTGCCCGAACAGGAACTGCCGGACTGCGAGGTGGCCGGAGTGGATGTTCGCTATGCCTTCGACTACTGGCAACAGGACCGGCTGGATCTCACGTACGCCAACTACGAGTACTGGACCAGTCTGACGTGGAACTGCTGGGATGCGGAACACCTCAAGTACGACCCCATCATCGCGTCCAGCAGTCTGGTGCTCCTCAACAGCGTGGACTTCGGTGACCTCTGGTTCGTGGCCAAGACTCCCAACAGCAGCAAGTTCTACCTTCCCACCGACCGGGCCTACACCCTGGCCCTGTACCACAACACCGGCGCCATCCCGGGGGGTTGGTACCGTCCCAACGGCGGGGTCACGAACCATGAGATCGTCCTCTACGTCGGCGGCCCGCAGGCCAACTGCTCGCCAATTCCCCAGCCGGCCATCGTTCACACCCTGGTGCTGAAGGCCCAGAGCAACGACAGCACTCCCGTCGACATCCCGGGGGTCACGGTCACTTTTTCGGACGACCGGACCCTGGTGGCGCCCCAGACCCTTGCCGGGTCCACCGCGACCCCGAAGATCAAGCATGCCACCCACCCGAACTGGCTGTTCGACAAGGCGGTGACCTCGCAGCGCATCGCGGGCACGACCCTCGAGGTCACCTCGGTGGCGATCATGAAGCGAGGGTTGCGGCTGCGGCTCGAGGTGGTCAACGCCGCCACCGGGCAGCCCATCGAGACCGCCCAAGTCACCACGCGCTACGCGAACCACGTGGACCTGAACCCGAACCCCTGCGCCCCGGTGGACGGCTGGAAGCACATCTTCGAGTTCGCCCATGCCTTCGACGCCTCGGTCCCCATCTGGCTGACCGTGCGGGCCGAAGGCTACGTGCCGAAGGTCATCGAGCTGTCTCCCGGCATGGCCCTCATCGATCCTGAAGACCCGAAACAGCGCGCCTACCTGTTGATTGACGAGGACGCCGTCCAGTTGACCCCGCTGACCGGGCCGACCCTGACCCAGACCACGATCGATCGGGCCGGGGGTTTTCTGCCGGGGGTAAGCAGGGCGGGCACCGAGGATGGCTACGACCCCGACGCGGTGCGGGCGGCGCTGACCCTCACCTGGTCGGTAGCGGCCACGCCGGTCACGCACGACCTGCCCGGCGTCAACCCCGGCGATCCTCCCCGCCAGGTCCGGGACGACATCGCCGAGGTCTGGCTGATCGACCAGCGCCGGTTTGCGGCGAGTTTCTACAACGACGCGGCCGTGCCGCTGATGGTCCCCGTCAACGGCGGTGCGCGGACGCCGGGGGTGGCCTACAGCCTGCAGCAGCCCGACCAGGGCTGGAACTACCTTGAACGCGGCGTGGCGGGTCCCGACAGGAAGGTGATCTACCAACGGGTGCGGGATTTCACTCCGGGCGCGGACGGATCGGTTGCGTTCACGCGCACGTTCTACCTGCCCGAGTTGCCTCCCGGCGAGTTCGCGCCGGCGGTGGCCGTGCTTTCGAAGATGGGGGCTCTCACGCTGTACGAGTTTGCCTACGGGGAAAAGGAGGGGCCTCCACGGCTGGTGGGCGCCCGCCTGCCGCCCTGGATGAGCACCCTGGCCAACGTCTTCGGCACGGCCGCGAACGCCCAGGCCCAGGCCCAGGAGGCGGGCTTGGAACGCTTCCTTCCGGAGGGCTTTCTGGCGCCCGTGCCCGAGTTCAGGGCGGTGATTGCCGCCGAGGACTCCTTCGTGAAGTACGACTACGAGCTGGGCGTGACGCTCAGCGAGGGTTCCGAGACGCCCAACCAGGGTCTTCTCGGCATGGCCCAGGGGGTCTTGGGCCTCGAGATGTCCGCCGGCCTGACGGCGGGCTTTGACGGGGAGGAGCGCGCCTACAGCCTCGGCCTGAGCGGCAGCCTCGGCAAGGAATCGGTCGAAGCCGACGACTTCTGCCCCGGCATTGCCGACCTTCTGGGCCTCGAACCCTCTCTCGATCCGGGGCCGAAGGGAACGCTGAGCACGCTCTTCAGCGAGAGCTTCGTGGGAGACAACATCCCGCACCAGAAGAAGGTGCGGCACAGCCTGAGCGGCCAGACCGGGGCCAAGCTCACCGCCGACCTCACCGCGTCGCTGAACGCCATCCCCTACGTCGGCCCGGTGATCCGCAAGGTGGGGAAATATGCCGAGATCACCTGCAGCGCAACCATGGAAGGCCTCACCGGTCTCAAGGTCACGCGGGAGTGGCAGACGACCTATCCGCGCTACGACGAGACCGGTTCACAGCCGGTCGGCACGCAGCCGGCCCGGCGTCATTTTCTGGGCGGCAAGGAGACCACCGGGGCCCAGACCACCTTTGACCTGGCCTTCCACTTCGGTGTGGGACTCGAAGTGACGGCCTCCGAGCGCGCCGGCGCGGCGGCGAAGATCGAGCTGACCGGCGAGGAGGGCTGGACCGGCCACCCGGCCCTGGCCATCAGCAGCAACCCGATCGGGCAGTGGCCGATCATCAAGCGCATCGACGGGCAGCTCCAGGCCAAACTCGAAGCCCATCTGGATTACTGGATCAGCAGCTACGAGAAGGAATGGGTCTGGGAGCTGCTCAAGATCAAGCACGAATTCGGCACCGAGACCGGCTTCCAACTGGCGCCGGTGAAGATCGAGGTGCGGCAGACCGACCGGGAGGACCTGACCCCCGCCGAGATTCTCGATGCGCGTCCGCAACTCCTGCGCGGCATGGTGCCGTTCGCCTCCTGCCGCAGTGCGGGGGCGGGCTTCGTGTTCATCGACATGGAGACGACGGGGGGCAGCATGCTGCTGCGGGTGGGGCGCCGCGCGGACGAGAGCACCTGGCAGTCTCCCGTCGCCGTGCCCGGCTCCGCCACCACGGGGGCGATCCTGGCGGCGGCGATGGCGCGGCTCGACAGCGGCGAGTGGCTCATCCTGTGGAGCCGCATCGACGCAGCGGACGTCACGGACCCGCATGCCCCCGCCACGGTCCTGGCCGTCACCGCCAATGACGACTTCAGCGCCTTCGGCACGGTCGAAACGGTGGCCGTCTGCGACCTGCCCGTGACGGCCATCGACGCCGTGCCGCTGGGCCCCGATCTGGGCTGCGTGCTCTCGCTGGCCACGGAAGGGCCGGGGAGCCAGTCCCGCCGCCTCGAAGGCACGGTCCGCAGCGCCGCGTCCTCCGTCTGGAGCGCCCCGGCCGTGCTGCTCGACGAGACCGAGCTGTTGGCGCTGGCCGCGCTGGGGACGGGGGACCTCCTGGCCGCGCCGGCGCACATCGCCTGGATCTCCACCGGGCACGGGCTGTGGACACTGGCCTGGGACGGTGCCGCGGCGGGTGTGCCGGCACAGGCGCTCGCGGACGACGCCTGCGGCTCGGCCCTGTGCGGGGTCGAGGCCCTTGGCGGGCAGTGGTTGTTGGCTGCCCGGGCGGATCAGGGTCTGTTCGCGCTGCGGTTTGACCCGGGCTCGGGCCTGTGGGTGCAGGGGGGGGAGGTCCTTGATGGCGAGGTCTGCGGCAGTCTGGCGGCGGCCTCCGGCGATGCGACCGGGAAGGAGGCGGGTCCCATCGTTCTGGCGTGGGCCTCGGGGGGGAGCGTCTCGCCCATTCGCTGCGGCCTGCTCGGCGCCGACGGGCAGATGGCCTCCGACGTCCTCGAACTGACCGGGAATCCGCTGGGGGCCTACGGGGAGCTGGCCATCGAGGAAACGCTGTCCGGGACGCTCACCCTCACCGCCACCTTCGAGAACGGCGACCTGCGCGAACTCCGCGCCTTCGACCTGGACCCCGCAACCGCAACCCTCATTCACGACGACCGGGACGGCGACGGGATGCGGGACCACCTCGAACTCCATGCCGTGGACGACAACACGGAGGACGCCTACACCCTCATCGATCACATCCTCCCCGAAGACGATTACGACGGCGACGGCACCCCCAACCTCGAAGAGTACGGGTTCCGCTACACACTCCAGTATGCGGCCGGTCCCGGAGGCGCCATCGAGGGTGCAGCCACACAGACGGTGTTCCACGGCGAGGACGGAACCCCCGTGACCGCCGTGTCCGACCCGGAACACCGCTTCGTGGGGTGGAGCGACGGCGCCACCGAGAACCCGCGCCAGGACACCCACGTCGTCGCCGACCTCAGCGTCACCGCCGAGTTCGCGGTCGGGCTGGAACAGACCATCGACTTCCCCGCCCCGGCGCCTCGGACCTACGGCGACGCGGACTTCGCCCACGGCGCCACGGCCACCTCCGGGCTCCTCGTCACCGTCATCAGCAGCGATGAGACCGTGGCCACGGTCCTGGGCGACATGGTCCATGTCATCGGGGCGGGAAGCTGCACGCTGACCGCGCTGCAGCCCGGCGACGAGACCTGGGCGGCGGCGCCTCCGGTCCAGCAGACCCTGGTGGTGGGACCCCGGGCTGCCGCGGTGACGGCGGACGACCGGGAGAAGACCTACGGCGATCCGGATCCGGAACTGACCCATACCGTCGTGACCGGGCCGCTGGCAGGCGACCCCTTCAGCGGCGCCCTGAGCCGCGAGCCGGGCGAAGATGTCGGCGCCTACGCCATCACCCGGGGGACCCTCACCCTCGGCCCCAACTATGCACTGGCGGTCACGCCGGGAACCCTGACCATCCACCGGGCCACGCCGACGATCGACTGGCCGGCGCCCGACCCCATCGTCTACGGCACGCCGCTGTCGGCTGCCCAACTCGACCCAACCGCGAGTGTCCCCGGGACCTTCACCTTCACTCCCCCCTCCGGGACGGTCCTGAACGCCGGGACGCACACCCTCACCGCGGACTTCGTCCCCGCGGAACCGGGCAACTGGACGTCGACCCAGGCATCCGTGGACCTGACCGTCCTGTCGGCGCCGCTGACGATCACCGCTGACGACCGGGACAAGGTGTACGGCGACGAGGCGGTCTTCGCCGGCACGGAGTGTACGGTCGTGGGGTTGCTCGGCGGGGACACGGTGACAAGCGTTTCCCTGGCCAGTGCGGGAGCGGCCGCGGGGGCCACGGTGGCGGGTTCTCCCTACGCGATCGAAGCGAGCGCTGCGCAGGGGACCGGGCTCGCAAACTATACCATAGAGTATATGCCGGGCGCGCTGACGGTAACCCCCGCACCCCTGACCTGCACCGCCGCCGACCAGTCCCGGCCGGAAGGCGTCGCCAATCCCCCCCTGACCATCACCTACACCGGTCTGCGCAACGCCGATACCGCGCCCGCCGTGCCGCCGGTCGCCACCTGCGCCGCCGACGAGAACAGCCCGGTCGGAGACTACCCGATCACCCTCGACGGCGGCAGCGACCCGAATTACACCCTCGCCCTGGTAGACGGGACGCTGACGGTCACCGCCAGCGTGCCCGTGCCCCCGGACGGCGCGTTTGCGGCCGTCTTCCTGAGCCTGGCCAATCCCCCGGGCCGGCGCATCTGGGATTTCACCGGGCTCTACGAGACCCAGCTCGGCGGGTACACGCTGCAGTTGGATACCCAGCACGATCCCAAGGGCGCACTGACCGGGGACGGGAGGCTGTTCGGTCCCATGCCCTCCGGCCACCCCGTCGACGTGCCGCTGACCTTCAAGGGCAAGGCCGGCGGCAAGGGAGGCGAGGTCACCGCGGCCCCGGGCCTCTCGGGCCAGGAGGGTGCCACCAAGGTCAAGGTCAAGCTCCAACTGGCCCTGGATGCCGATGAACTGGAGGGTGTCTACTCGGGCAGTGTGGCCGACAAGGAGGGGGGCAAGGACAAGATCAGCGGCGACTGCGCCCTGGGGCTCGATCCCGCCATGACCGGTGACTTCGCCCTCGACCTGATCCTCGTCCGGGATGACAAGGGGAAGGTCGAGGGCACGGGCACGCTGACCCTGGCCAACGGCCGCCCGATTCCGGTCCTGGTCAAGGGCAAGGACGGAGACGACTCGGTCGCCCTGCAGATTGCCGGCGACAAGGCGCAGGACACGGCGGCTGCAGCGGTGAAGCTCAAACTCGAAGGACGCTGCTGGTCGAACGGGACGTTGGAGGTCCTGTCCCTCAGCGGCAAGGCCTTCGGCCAGACCCTGGGCTGGTCACCGTAGGGGCGGTAGGGGCGCATGCCCCGCCGACCCCCTGGAGCGCCCGCGTCCTCACGGGCATCTTCCCGGCCCCCTGGAGCGCCCGCGTCCTCGCGGGCACTTCCCGGCCCCCTGGAGCGCCCGCGTCCTCGCGGGCATCCTTCTGTTTCCCGTCCCGCCGCGTGCCGGCGCGTTCACTTTCCGAAGCACAGAACGCTTCCCTGTTCGGTGACCATCAGGAGGCAGCCTCGAGTCGCGATCAGTCCATCGAAGACGGGTGTTTCGGGGATGACGGACTCCCCCAGCGTCTCACCGCTGTCGGCCGAGAGTGCGAGGAATCTGCCATCGGTCCTGCCCCGCCAGGCTGCCGTCGGGTCGTCTTCGGGGATGACATCCGGCGGTCCGGCCGCGAAGAGCGTGTTCCCGGCCAGGACCATGGCCCGGACCCGCACGGGGACCCAGCGGTGCCAGAGGGGAGGCTGGGCGCGGGTGAAGCCCATGCCCTTGTCCCGGCCCCAGGAACGGGCGTCGAGGACGGGCTCGTTGTCGTTGCGGTCCGCCACCAGCAGATACCCCTTTCCCGGGGTGTACTTCGGACTGAGCACGTAGCGGGCATTGTAGGCCTTCATGGCAATGGTGCGGTCGCTGCCCACGACCAGCAACTGTCCGGACTTCGGGGCCAGGATCGCGTGCTGGAAGCCGGGCCAGACCGAGGCATACATCCAGTAGGTGCGGTTGTAGTAGGAGTCATCCAGGAAGCCGCTCTTGGTCAGGAGGTGGAGTCCCGTACGGCGTTCTCCCATGGGGCCGCGTTTGACCCCGATGGAGGTCTGCGTCTCGGTGTCCGCGTAGTCCGTCCCGCGCCAGTTGATGCGGAAGACGCCGGGATCGACATAGGGGGCCTCATCGAGGTCCATCGTGCGCGTATCCGCCACCTCCGGTTCCGGGATGTAGGGGGAATCGAGGATCTTCAGGTCGGGCGTGAAGGTGGTCTGGTTGAGATAGATTCGGTCTCCCTCCGCGACCAGGATGTCGGAGCGCGCTCCCTCGATGCTGAAGGCGGGGAGGAGGTCCCCGTCCGCGGCGTCCTCCCGGGTCTCGGAGAGGGTGTGGTACCGGGCCCGGTGCCGGATTTCGCCCGTGCGCGCGTCCAAGGCATATACGAAGAGCCCCCCATCGAGGAAACTCGAGCGTCCGGCCATCGTATAGGCCATGCCGTCCCGGATCAGCGGGCTGCCATGCACGCGCCACACCGATTCGAGGGCCCCGAAGGAAACCATGAGACGGTCCTCGGGGGCCAGGCGCCGCCGCCAGGCCAAGGTCCCCGTCGCCGCCTCGAGGCAGGTCAGGCAACCGTCCGCGGAACCGAAGAGCAGCCGGTCCCCGTCCACGGCCGGGGGCGAATCGATAGGGCCATCGGCCTGGTAACGCCAGGCCAGTTCCCCCGTGTCCAGGCGCAGGGCACAGATGGCATGCTCATCCTTGGCGGCGAGGTAGACCATGCCCATGGCCGCGATGGGGGGCGTGAGCCGGCCTCCCAACACCGTTCGCCAGCGTTGACCGGCGCCTGGGGCGACTGCCGCTGGGGTGGCTCCCGAGCGCCGTGGGTCGTGGCGGTAGGCAGGCCAGTCGCCGTCGGTGTGCGCTGCGGTGGGGGGTCTGGCGTAGGCGGGGCCTGTTTCGAGGTCTCCCCCTTGGGACTCGACGCCGATGGCCGCCAGGGCGCGTTCGTCGGCGGTCTGGTAGGCGTTGAAGGCGATCATCATGGCGTCGCCGTAGCAGAAGCAGGGGTGGGGCGGCACATAGAGCAGGCCGTTTGCGGGCATGACTCCGTAGGTACAGGGGCCGCGCACCCAGTCGTTCTGGCTGTGGGTCTCTCCCTGGATGCTGATGAACTCGATGCCGCGGAACTGGGTGATGAGGTACCGTTCCGTAGCCTTGGCGGGATAGCAGCGCAGGTGGTGGCCGGGGCTGTCCACCGCCCGCGGGTCGATGGTCTCGCGCAGGGCTCCCGTGGCCAGGTCATAGCCGGCGATGAGTCCGCCGGCCAGCGCATGCCAGACCCTGCCGTTGGCGGCGAAGAGGTCGGTCGCCTGCATGGCGCCCTGTCCCGAGGGCGCGGCCCAACGCTGGACACCGTTGCCGAGTGTCAGGGCGCGGATCTCCTTCGCATCGCAGAGCACCACCGTGTCTCCGGTCACCAGCATCATTCTCCCGCCACGCCTCTGCCCGGCCGGCAGGGGCGGCTCCGGGGTGCGCCAGGATTCGGCGCCGTCCTGTCGGTTCAGGCACACGACCGCCCCCCCCTCGTGGTAGACGACGGCGTTCCGGCCCAGGGCAAAGCACGGCGCCTGGACGCGGGGCACGGTTCGGCTCCAGCGCTTCTGTCCCGAGGCCCGATCCAGTTCGGCGATTCGGGTCTCCTGCCTGCCGTCGACATCGAGGACGCGGCAGCAGACCAGCCCGGCATCATCCACCAGGATGTCCGTTGCCCCCCGTGTGTCGGGCAGTTCGCGGCGGATGGCGCCGG
>JAFGRS010000737.1 GCA_016935045.1 Lentisphaeria bacterium
GCGAAAGCCCCGCCGGCGCCTGAGGCGATCTGCTACGTTCGCCCGTAGCGGACGGGCGAACACGATCCGCGGTCGCCCTTCGTGGTTTCCCGTGTCCTCGTGTCCCCGTGTCCCCGCATGACCTGGGTTCGTAGTCCCGCCTTGAGGCGGTCCCACTCTTCGCTCAAGACATTCCGGCTGAAGCCGGCACTACAACCTCCCTCCGCACACCATCCCGTCTGCCCAGTACGGGGCGCGGCCCTCCGCGCCTCATCGCCTCATCCCCCTCCGCGCTCTCCGCGTCTCTGCGCGAAACCCTCTCTCCCCCTCCGCGCTCTCTGCGCCTCTGCGCGAGACCAAGTCCCATTCGTGTCTTTTCGTGTGATTCGTGGGCGGACTTTCCCTCCGCGCTCCTCGTCACTCGGCCGGCTGGGCCGCTTTGCGGCGGACCTCGAAGGCGGGATGATGGAACGTGAATCCCGCATCCCGTCCCGCACCCCGGATGCGCAGGATCACCGGACCGTCCGGAAGGCCGTGTCCGGCTTCGATCGAGGCGATGGCGGGGACGATCTCGATTTCCGCCACAAGGAGTTGTCCGAGGCGGGGTTTTTCCGGGGCATTGCGCCAGTCCTTACCCGCGATCCGGCTCGAAAATGCCGTCCCGTCGGCGCAGCCGAAGGCCAGGGGCAGGGCAGGGGGGACATCGACCTCGCCGGTGATCTCGACCACGGCGTTGACGCGGACGGCCTGTGTCGGGTCGATGACGGAGGGTGTCACGGCGAGGTGTCGCAGGGTCACGCCAGGCGCCGCCACGACCAGTTCCCGTTGCCGATCGACGCCCTGCAACCCTGCATCGTCCAGTTGGGTCCGGAGGACACTCTGCGCCTCGCCGGCCGCATCCGGCGGCAGTGCGAGGAGCCGATCGACGCTCGGACGATGCAGCGGGCACAGTTCGAGGGCCTGCCGATACAGGGCCGCGGCGCCGCGCGGGTCTCCGGCGAGTTCGGCCGCGCGTCCCGCGCTGAAGAGAGCCATGTGTCCAAAGCGGGCGACCGAAGCCGTCCGTCCACCCCCTTCAGCCCATGCCGTCAGGCGCTGCCGCAGCCCATCGAGTTCTTCCTTGTCGAGCGGACTTCCGACTTCCGCCCGCCGGACCCGCAGCACATCCGCCACGAGGGCGCCCGTGTCCCGCGCGCTCCGATCCGCCTCCAGCTTGTCGGCAACCTCGATCCCGTGCTCGATGGCCTCGGGCGGCAGTCTCGGCATGCCGAGGAGCACTTCGAGCTGTTCGGCTGCCCGGCGTCCTTCCCCGACAGTCAGCAGCCAGCCCGCCAGGCATGGGTACGTTTCGGCCACCTCGGGGAAGCGCGTCGCCACGCTCCGTCCCTGGCGCAGTGCCCGGTAGTAATCCCCCGCGGCGGCGGCCTCGATGGCGGCTTCGAGGAGGTCATCCGCCAGGGCTTGCCGGGCCTCGATCTCTGCCTGACGCAATGCGGCGTAGTGTGTTCCCGCGCCCCTGGCGCTGGCGAGGGTCAGGCGTCGCCGCGCCAGGTCGGCGGTCATCTCTTCGCGGGACCTCGGATGGGTCCGGCTCAACTCGTAGAGGCCGATCTTCTCCCGGTCCTGACGGGTGACGCGTTCCCGGTTGACCCGTTCCATGATCTCGATCAGCTCGGCGCAGTGTTCGTAGCGCCCCTGGCGGAAGAACATCTCATAGAGGGGGTCCAGGCAGAGCAGGCGCGGCGGCGTCACCGCGATGAGCCGGTCCGGTTCGGGGAAGGGGCGCTGGAGTTCCTTGAGCACCTCCGCGGAACGATCGGGCTGCTGCTCGAGAAGGGCCGTCCCCATGGCGGCAAAGAGACCCTCGACCCGCGCCAGCTCCGTCGCCGAAAGGACATCCCGGTCGACTTCGAGGATCTCGGCGAAGGCCTGCAGGCACAGCCACGTCACCTGGGGCACGTTCGGGTAGTTCGTGTGGGCCGTCTCGAAGGCCCGGATGACATCCGGAATCGCGACGCTCTTGTCGTACCAGGCCGAGAAGTTGAGTTCCCGGGCGTAGAGGGCCTGGTAGTATCCCGCGACGGGCAGTTTCCGGCAGAGTTCCCGCGCCGCGTCGCGGGAGGCATAGACACGCCTCTCGACTTCGGCACGCTGCTCGGGGACGACCGTCTGCCCGGCCAGGTCCCGGCTGATGCACTCGGCCAGGACCTGACGGTAGCGTGCCCGGTAGTAGAGCGCGCGTTCGTTGTCCGGCAGGTCCCGGAGGATCGTCTCGGCGCGGTCGACGCAGTACCTCGCCTGGGTCTTGCGGGCGGCGCCGGTATTGGCCTGTTCGGCGCTGGCGCCGATGACCATGCGCAGATCCGTCAGGCGGACCCCGGCCCGGATCCGCGAGGGAAAGAACGCGAATCCCGCCGCCAGGACGACCACGGCCAGAAGTGCCCACCCCAGCCGCAGCCAGCCCGGTCGCCGGGAGCCGTTCCCGTTGCGTGAATTGTCCTGTCTGTCCTTCGACACGTTCTCTGCTGCCTTGGCGGGTGTCGGGGCCCTTCCCTTGCCCCCGCCAACATCGGATTCTGAAGGGGCTCTGCCCCCATGCCCTCTCCCCAGTACGGGGCGCGGCCCTCCGCGCACCATGCCCTCTCCCCAGTACGGGGCGCGGCCCTCCGCGCACCATGCC
>JAFGRS010000738.1 GCA_016935045.1 Lentisphaeria bacterium
GCCTCGTCCTGCCCCAGCACGATTCGCCCGAGTTCCGCAAGGGCCCTCGCGTAGGTCGCCTGAAGATGAGCCAGGCGCGCCTCCACCGGCATGTCCGAACAGGGATCAGCCATGATTCCCTCGCTGCATTGCGACAGCCGCATCGGCCGGACGCCGCTGTGCGCCCCCCCCGATCCACAGGGTGAGGTCTGGCGGACGGGAGACCCGGCAACGGACAGAAAACACCGATCGCCACGCCGCGGGGCGCAGGCGACTGCCACGGGGATCGGACAACCGGCCGCACCCCGGAGGGCGGGCACGGCCGGGCGCGGCTCGGCGGGCGGGTGCCGCCTCAGAGTTCGACGAGGGCGCCGCCGTTGTCCATGGATTTGTTCGCGGCCAGCACGACTTCGAGGTTCTTGACGGCCTCGGTATAGGGAGAGAGGATCAGGTCCTGGTCGTTTTCCAGGATGGCGTCGATGAAGGCATCGTCCTCTTCCTGGCCGTAGTCGTTTCCGGTCTTCATCTCGATGGTCAGGTTGGGCTCGATGGCCTTGAAACCCGCCCGTTCCGTGTAGTCCATGCGGGCGTTCTTGCAGTAGATGTCGATGCCGCACTTGCCGCCGGTGCGGGTAAAGCAACCGCTGTAGATGGTGCCGATGACACCGCTCTTGAAGACCAGGTTCACGGCCGAGGCGTCTTCCGTGTCGTAGTTCTCGACTTCGCTCATGAGACCCCGGCGCCCGAATGCCTGCACGCTGCGCACGTCGCCGAAGAGGTAGCGCGCCATGTCGAAGATGTGAATGGTCTGTTCCACCGCCTGACCGCCGGAGGTCTCCCGCCTGCGCCACCACCAAACCCCCGGCATGCCCCCGACCCAGTAGCCGTTGATGAAGGCCACCTGCTTGCCGGCCAACCAGTTCTGCATGTAGGGAAGGATGTCCTGGTAGCGGTCCTGGAACCCCGCCGCGTGAATCAGCTTCTTCCTGCGCAGGCCGGCCTGGACCTTGCGGGCGTAGGTCATGGAGAGGGCCACCGGCTTCTCGACGAAGAGGTGGCAGCCCTTCTCGACCGCCAGCAGTTCCATCCCGGTGTGGGCGCAGGGCTCGACGCAGACGTAGACGGCGTCGAGTTCCTCCTTCGCGAGCATCTCCTTGTAGTCCCGGTAGGGAGTGGCCTTGAAGCGCGCGGCCGTCTTCTGAACGCGTTCCTCGATGAGATCGCAGACTGCCGTGATCCGGGCCTTCGTGATCTTCTCGAAATGCCCGAAGTGGAAGTTCGCGATGCCGCCGCAGCCGACGAAACCGACTCTGACCTGCTTCTCCATGGGGGTCCTCCGCCTGCTTTGACCTCTCACCGGCCCCGGTGTCCCGTTGGCTTCCGGCCGGCCGGCCGATTCCTCAGTCACCACTTCCGCTCAGCCATCCCCGGCTCTCGATCAGGCTCTCCCGGAAAGACTTGCAGGGCGAATCCTCCAAGCCCGGGGAACCGCCGCGGCCCGGAGCGCCGGCGGCTTCGCGGGCCAAGACCGCCGCGGGTATGGGCGCCGCCGGCCCGGGTGCACGCTGAGTCCGCCGGCGCTCCCACCAACGTCATCGTGTTTCCGTTCGGGAGCACGTGGCAAGGATCCAGAGTTCTTCTGAGACGATCAGTAATTAGGCACCGTCCCGGGCGAAGTCAAGGCTTCGGAGTCCATTCTGCGTAACCCCTCAGGCGTCAGCGGTTGGCTGCGAGGGTTTCCAGCATGGCGGCGACGTTGGCGGGGGGGGTGCCCGGCACGATATAGTTCGAGACCCCCACCAGGATGCGGCTGGAGCGCTTGGCCTCCGTCAGACAGTCCATCACCTCCGCCACCACGTCCTCCGGAGTCCCCTGATGCAGGGTCTGCGAGGCCATGTTGCCGATGAGCGTGAGGTGAGGATGATCGCGGCGCAGTCGCCCCAGGTCCATCCCGGCGGACCGGTCGATCTCGTAATACCCATGAATCACGCCCTGCGCAAACAGCGACGACGCCACCGGCCAGAGGCACCCGTCGCTGGCGAACAGGTGGAAGGCGCCATGCAGCTCACACTCCTGCGAAATCCGCCGCAGACGGGGCACGACCAGTTCCTCGAACAGCCGCGGGGAGAACAAGGGACCATCCTTCGAGGCGAAATCGAAGCCCCCGAACAGGTAGCGGAAGCCGGCCTTGACGTATAGAGGGACGTTGCGCAGGGCGCGTTCGGTGGCCACTTCGAGGTGACGGCGCACAAGGTCCGGCTGCAAGGCCATGGCCTCCAGCCAGATCTGGGAATGCGGGATGCCGATGGCAATACCCCCGGTGCGGATGACATACTGGTCGCCGTATTCCGCCATGGCCCGCAGTGCGAACCCGTCCGTCACTTCCTGGGGCTCGTAATCGGCGATGAGGCGTTCGGCGGCCGCCACCTCCGCCTCGATCTGGTCCAGGTCGGGTTCGGGGCGGCGTTTGAGGGGAGTGATGAGGGCCTGTTCCGAGGTCGGGTCGTACTGCAGCATCGTCCAGGTTTCCTCGGCGCCGTACTCGTAGACGAAGGTGTAGTCGTCGACTCGACGGGTGGGTTTGCGGACGTAGCGCCAGTA
>JAFGRS010000739.1 GCA_016935045.1 Lentisphaeria bacterium
CCTGCCGGGGAGCGCCCTGCCGCTCGTGCTCACGGTGGACTCGACGGACACCGTGGCCGAGGCCATCGAAGGCAACAACACGGCCAACGCCTCCCTGCCCGTGGCCGCGGCGGGGGATGCCTTCGAGGCCGAACAGGCCGCGGCCGGCTTCGCCGATCTGGGGACCGTGCGCGGGACCACGCTGCAGCCCGGCCTCAGCCTCGACAGCGCCGTGGACCGGGACCTCTTCCGCTTCCGCCTGGCCGCCGACGCGGCAGCGGACGATGAGATCCGGCTGACCTGGGCCGAGGCCCCGGGAACCGTCGAGGCCGTGCTCATCGCCCGCGGCAACCCGTCGGCACCCAAGCGCTCCGTCCCCAAGGATGGCATCTGCACCATCGCCCTGGCGGGCCACGCGGCCGGGACCTACGACCTGCTGCTCAGCGGCGGCGGCAACGGCCTGGCGGACTACACCCTCGCCATCGACGCCCCCGACGCCGCCGGCGCCAACCTGACCATCGCGGATGTGACCCCCGCGACCAGCGCCGTGGACCCCGGCGGCACGATGTCCGCCGAGGCCACATTCGCCAACAACGGGACCGCGGCCGCGCCGGCCTCCCAGGCATCCTACTACCTGTCCGCCGATCCGCGGATTGCCCCGGCCGAGGATCTCCCGCTGGGTACGGCAGCCATAGCGGCCCTCGGGGCAGGCGAGGCGTGCCTCGATGCCCCCATCCTCGCCATCCCCGCGGACACCGCCCCCGGATGGTACTACCTGGGCGCCGTCGCCGACAGCGCCGCTGCCGTGGCGGAATCCGCGGAGACCGACAACACCCTCGCCACCCCCATCGCCGTGCTGCCGGGAGCCGATGCCCTCGAACCCAACAACCATGCCGCCCAGGCCTCCGCGGTGTCCCTTGCCGCCGGGGTCTGGGAACAGGCTGGGCTGACCCTGCGCCCGGGAGATGAGGACTGGTTCGCCTTCGAGCTGACCGGCACCGGTTCCGCCACCCAGAAGGCGGCTGTGACCTTCGCCCCGGACGAAGGACCCGTGCTGCTGGAACTCCACGGCGACTCGGGCACCCCCGTCGCCCGACGCGAGGCCCACAACGGTCATGCGGAGATCCTTCTCCAGGGCTTGCCTGCCGGGGCCTACAGCCTGCGGGTCACCGCCGCGGGCGGCGGCTTCCAGAGCGCCTACGCCCTGACCATCGGCTCGCCGGCGCTGCGGACGGCCCCGGCCAGCTTCTGCCGCGCCGACGATTCCGGCAGCGGCAGCACTCCGGAGGGCGCCGGCGGCGCCAATCACCCCGCCCCCGGTTCCCGCACCGCCCAACTGCTCCGTCAGGCCGCGGCCCTGTGGGCGGAAGCCCTGGGCGAATCCCTCGACCTGCGCCTGACCTACGAGTACGCCGACCTGCCGCGCGGACACCTGGCCGCGGCGCAGACCGGCCTCACGACTCCCGGCAGCCCGGTGTGCGGCCACATCATCCTCGACACGGACGCCGATGGCAGGGGCTGGTTCGCGCCTGCCCTCACGGCCCGGGACGCGGATCCCGCCGCGGCACCCACCCAGGGGCGGTACGACCTGCTCTCCATCCTCTGCCATGAACTGGGACATATCCTGGGATTCCAGGCGGAGAGGGCACCCGGCGCGGCAGACGTCTCTGCCCTCACCCAACTCGCCGCCGACGGCGAACATCTCGACCCCAGGCAGTGCCCGGGATCGGTCATGGCCGCCAAACTGCCGCCGGGCACGCGGCGTCTGCCATCCCGCCTCGAGGGCGACGTACTGCGGGCGCTGCGGGGAACGGCTGCCCCCACCTGCAACGGCGGCAGCCGGCAGGCGGAGGGGACTGCCGCCCGGACGGCCGCCGCGGCCCCCACCATTGCCGTGGCCTCCCGGCGGCAGTACGCCCAGGCGAAGGCAACGGGCCTCGGCTTTGTCCTGCTCGCCGACGACCCCATCCCGGAACCCCTGCCGGAGGGCCTCGTCAACGGGGACTTCGCGGTCCAAGACCCCGGCGCCCCGGGCTTCGGCTGGCTGACCAACGGTCCCGTCGAGGTGGACGGCGGCCAGGCCCGGCTCGATGGCAGCGGAATCCTCTTCACCGATCTCTCCCAGGCCTTCGCCACCGCACCCGAGACCCGGACCCTCACCGTCACCATCCAGGCGGATTTCGGACCCGCCACGGCGCCCGGGGCCCTGCCACGCAGCTTCGAGATCGCATTGCTGCGGCAGGACGACGCCACACCCCTTACACCGACCGTCGAGGACCTGGGCGACACGGACTGCCTGCTCAGCCTGCAGCAGGATGGCACTCTCTGGCTGGCGCCGGGTATCGACCTGGTGCAATCGCGGCCCGTGCCTTCCGGTACCGTCGTTCCGCTCGGCCGGCCTCTCACGTTTGTCATCGCCCTGCCCGCACTGGATGCCGGCACGGGAGTCCGCCTCTTCTTCGACCTCCTCGCCAACGGCCATGCCGCGAGCACCGCCACCGTCGAGGGCGTCGCGCTGGTGGCAAAGGAGGCCCATGTCCTGCGGCTCGGGCGCGGCTGGAACGCCTTCGCTCTGCCTCTGCAGCTCGACGCGCCGGGAGTGGCGGACGTCCTCGACGGGGTCCCCTTCGCACGGGCGGTTTGGACCTTCTCGACCGCCGACGGACGCTACCTGCCGGTGGACCAGATCCTGCCCGGGCACGGCTACTTCGTCCTGGCCGAACAGGCCGCGGTGAAGGTGCTCTACGGCACCCGGCCGGCCGCCAACTGGGACCACCTCATCCCGGGCTGGAACCTCATCGGCAGTCCCGACGGCACCTGGCCACCCGACGCCGTCGGACCGGGAACACCGGGAATCTGGTGGCTCGATACCCGGGGCAGCGCCGGCAGACAGCAACCGGGTGAAACCCTCGATCCCGAACGCCCCTACTGGTTCCACCGGGATGCCCCCTGAGGGACCGGCCGCGCCTGCCTGTGCGGACACGCAGACAGGTCTCGCGGTTCGCGCACCCCCGGCGGCCGGCCTCGGAGACAGCCGGAACGGGGGCCGAAGCCCCCCGGAGAACTTCCGCGTGAACGCGGGACTCCGACGGGTCCGCCCGGCGGCGGCGCGCGTCCCGCGACGGTCGGTGGTCTTGCAGACCAACGGGGCGGGGGTATCTTCCTTCGGCCGGAGCGCGATGGCTCATTGCCATGAGATCCGCCGCGGCAAGCAAGGGGAACGGCGGGTATGCTGTTCGAGTTTGCCTGTCCATCCTGTGGCTCCCGGATCGAGGCCGACGCGAG
>JAFGRS010000740.1 GCA_016935045.1 Lentisphaeria bacterium
ATGTGCAGGATGATTGGTACAGGGAGATGTCCCTTCACTGATTCCCCGGTTGCGCCTGACGCCCGGGGATAGCTCAGGAGTTGCCCCATGAGAAGCATTCGCTATCTGCTGCTGTTTGCGGCTGTCGCGATGTTTGTGCCGGTTGCGCCGACCGCCGCGGCCCGGCGGGCGCCGCGTCGGTTCCGCACCTACACCCAGCTGGCGCGTTCCCTGCGCCGGCGGGAGTACCGCGATGCGTTCGAGGTGCTGGATTCCCGCGTGGGGGCGGCCCTCGGGGTGGCCGATGTCGCTTCCGCCGGGGTCCTGCCTGTGGCCGCGGCCATGGCGGACGCGGTGGGGGCCGCCTACTCCGAGACGAACGTCCAAGTCGCCGGCGTGGACGAAGGCGACCTGGTGAAGACGGACGGGGACGTGATCTATGCCATCAGCCGCAATCGCCTCGCGGTGATCCGCGCCCTCGGCGATGCCGACGACTCCGGGACTCCGGCCGGGCTGGAACTGCTGGCTCTGAAGCAACTGGACGTGCCTGGGTTCCACGCCTCGGAACTGTACCTGCACGGCAACCTGCTGGTGGTGGTGGGCATGGCCTACGACTTCCACTGGATCCTGCCGCCCATCGACCCCATCATCCTCGATGGCGTCGTCCTCAACGGCGACGGCACCAAGATGATGTGGTACGTGCAGCCCATGTCCCGCACCGTCGCTCTCGTGTTCGACGTCTCCGAGCCGGAACAGACGACCCAGATCCGCAGGATCGAGCTGGAGGGGTCCTTCCTGGCCAGCCGCCGCATCGGGGACACTCTCTACCTGCTGGCGCGGGCCTATCCGTCCCTCGAGGCCGTGGCCGAGACGTCGCGACGCAATGCCGGACCGGGGCTGGTGCCACGGGTGAGCGATTCCCTCGACGGCGGGGACTTCGAGGACCTTCCGGCAAGAGCCGTGTATCGCCTGCTGGACAGCTTCGAGGCGGCCTACCTGGTCATTGGCGTCCTCGACCTGAGCGACCCGGCGGGCGCCTTTGGGACCCAGGCATTCCTGGGGGCCGGGAACACCGTCTACGCCTCCAAGGACAGCCTCTATGTGGCCTCGTCCTCGTGGTACTGGCGCCCCATCCTCATGGCCGAACCGGGAACCCCCGACGGGGTCAACCGGGAGTCCACCACAGTGTACCGCTTCGCCCTGAACGGCATGGAGGTGACCTTCGTGGGGGCCGGCGAGGTCCCCGGCCGCGTCCTCAACTCGTTCTCCATGGACGAGCACGAGGGCGTCTTCCGCATCGCCACCACCTCCCACGCCAATTTCTGGACCGAAGAGGTCAGCAGCAATGCCATCTACGCCCTGGACGCGGAGCTGAAGCCATTGGGGCAGATCACGGGGTTGGCGCCCGGGGAACGCATCTACGCGGCGCGCTTCCTGGGACCGCGCTGCTATCTGGTGACCTTCGAGCAGATCGATCCCCTGTTTGTCATCGGCCTCGATGACCCGTCGGCACCCGAGGTGCTGGGGGAACTCAAGATCCCCGGCTACAGCTCGTACCTGCATCCGGTCGACGCGACCCACCTCATCGGCTTCGGCAAGGATGTCACGCTGGTGGAGACCTACTGGGCCCCCGACGGCACGCCCTACGAACAGGGCCTCAAGCTCAGCCTGTTCGACGTGGCGGACGCCGCCCATCCGCTGGAACTCGACACCGAGATCATCGGGGTGCGGGGTTCCTACTCGGAAGCCCTGTACAACCACCATGCCTTCCTCTATGCTCCGGAGCGGAGGTACCTTGCGTTCCCGTGCACGGTCCGCGAGTACCTCGATGGCACGGCGCCTCCCGAGCCCTGGCAGATGGGGGATTTCGTCTTCCAGGGGGTTCTCGCCTACAGCGTCACCCCGGAGGGGCGTTTCGAGAAGCTCGGGGGCGTGACCCATATCGAGGACTACACGTCCCTGCTCTGGGACGCGCCGCCGGGACGGTCTGTCCAGCGGGCCCTGCTGATCGGGGATGTTCTGCACACGCTCTCGGAGAGCAGGGTGATGGCCAGCACCGCGGACACCCTCGAGGAACTCGACGCGGTGGAGATTCCCGCGCCGCCGGAGGACGATCCCCCGCCGATCCATTACTGGCTGATGGTGGATGCGGTGCCCGAGGCCGGGGCCGGGGCTGGGGCTGGGGCCGGCAGCGAGGGGGATGTGGACGGCGCCTTCGGGACGGCGCAGGCCGCCGGGACTGCGCTCGGGTCCTGGCTGCGGCAGTTCATCGAGGCGCGCTAGTACGCTGTCCTCCAGGTTCCTTTGCGGACACGGCTCACCGAAAGGTTCGCCCTCCAGAGTTCGCATCGATTGCATATCTGTAGGATGGAGGGCGAAGCCGTTTCGAGGTCGTCCAGAAAGGGGTCTCCCGCCTCCACTGTCCTTGCGGCAGTGGAGCGAAGATTGGGGCTGACGGGGCGAGTCGATGCCCTTTTTCTCCGTCTTCGCTCCACCGAGTTCGTCTCGGCGGGGAACCGGCTGCCCCGGTAGCGGAGGGAGGAGGGGTATTGCCCTCGCGCCGGGAAGCAGGGGAAGCGGTCGGCACGGCATGGCGGCAGGAGCAACGGGATGCGGCGTGTGCATCTGGGTCTGCTGGGCGTTCTGGCCCTGGTGGTGGCGGCAGCGGTTTTCGAGCGTCCTCCGGGGCTGCGGGATTTCGATCCCGAATTGCACGGGGAGTTCGAGGACACCTGGGGCGACCGGGTGCATATCGCCTACTGGGAGAAGTGGGGCAGCTTCGAGCGGGACGCCTGCCAGGCCATGGTGGACGCCTTCAACCGCAGCCAGAGGGAGGTCTTCGTCCACTATGTCAACACCTCCCAGGTGGATCGCAAGTCCATGCTGGCCATCATCGGCGGCGATCCTCCGGACGTGGTGGGTCTGTGGGCCAACAATGTGCAGCCCTTCGTCGCCGCCGCGGCCCTCCTGCCCCTCGATGACCTGATGCGGCAAGCGGGACTCGACCCGGAGCGCTACACCCCGCAGTACCTGGAGATCGGCACGCACGAGGGGCGCGTCTACGCCCTGCCCACCACTCCGGCCTCCGTGGCGCTGTTCTACAACAGGGACCACTTCGCCGCGAAGGCGGATGCCCTGCGCGCGGCGGGGCTCGACCCGGAGCGCCCCCCGGCGACCATCGAGGAACTCGACCGCTACGCCGATGTTCTCAACGAGTTCGAGGCGGATGGGACGCCCCGCATCATGGGCTTTCTGCCCACCGAGCCGGGGTGGTGGAACGCGTTCTGGGGGTATTACTTCGGCGGCACGCTCTACGATCCCGAGGGGGACCGGGTCACGCCGGACGCCCCGGCCAACCTGCGGGCCATGCTCTGGATCAAGCGCTATGCGGAGAAGTATGGCCGTGACCGGCTCCTGCAGTTCCGTTCGGGGTTCGGCACCTTCGATTCCCCCAACAACGCCTTCATCGAGGGGAAGGTATCCATGGAGATGCAGGGCGTCTGGTTTCCCAACTTCATCCGCCGCCACCGTCCGCACCTGCGTTTCGGGGTAGCGCCGTTCCCCGCGCTGGCGGGGCTGCCGGGGCCGGTTTCGTACCTGGATGCGGACGTGATCGCCATTCCGCGGGGCTGCAAGCATCCGGAGGAGGCCTGGCGGTTCGTCTGTTTTGCGCAGCGGGAGGGGTTGGAGATCCTCTGCCGTCTGCAAGGCAAGCACATGCCCGTGCGCGAGCCGCCGGAGCTGTTCCGGCAGGGCCATCCCAACCTCGAACTGGACGTCTTCGAGCGCGTCGCCGCCTCGCCGCACTCCTTCATCCGCCCCCGGCTCGGCATCTGGCAGGAATACCAGGACGAACTGGGGCGCGCCTTCGACCACATCTGGAATCACCCCGTGCCCGAGGCGGAACTCGAAGGCCTGCGCGGCAAGGCCCTCGAGGCCCGCATCGACGCCCTCTGCCTGCCGGAAATCCGCGATACCTACGCCCGCGTGCGCGAGACCATCCAGAGGAAATACGAGAACGACAAGGCGCGCCAGGCCAGCCGCGCCCGCGAACCCCAGGGCAATCCCCCTGCACCCGGGAGCTGAACCACCATGCCCCTGCGGACCCAGACACGACAGAACCTGACCGGGTTGGGCTTCGTCGCGCCTTGGCTGGTCGCCCTGGCCGTGTTCATCGGCTACCCCTTCCTGGCAGGCCTCACCTTCAGTTTCTGCGATTTTCCACCCCTGAAGGGTCCCCTCTTCATCGGCACGGAAAACTACGCCGAACTCCTGCGGGACCCGGTGTTCCACCGGACCCTGGGCGTCACCCTCGTCTATGCCTCCGTCAGCATTCCGTTGGGGGTGCTGCTGGCCCTGACCCTGGCGTTGCTCCTGAACAGCCGCATCCGTGGACTGGCGTTCTACCGGGTCGTTTTCTATCTGCCGCACCTGGTGCCCACGGTTGTCGTGGCCCTGCTCTGGCTCTGGATCTTCAACCCGAAGTTCGGCATTCTGAATCTGTTTCTGGGTGCGGGGATGGGGGCGGCGCGGGCCTGGACGGACCGTTTCTTCGACCTCGAGGCGGCGGGGCGTGGGGTCCTGGCGTGCCGTTGGTGGGCGCTGGCCCTGCCGACGGTGCCCGGGATCCTGTTCTGCGTGTCGGCACTGCCCTGGCGGGTCGGTGCGGGAGGCGGCAGGAACCCGGTTCGGCTCTGGCTGCGTGTTGCTGCATGGGTCTCCGCGGGGCTGGCGTGCGTCAGTGTGCTGGTGGCGCTGGGATACCGCTTTCTGCCGCGGGACATGGAGAAGCTGGCTTCGCCCGGCTGGCTTTCCGACGCTGCTTCCTTTCCGTCGGTTGTGCCCTTTGCCCCGGCGTGGGCGCTCTGGGCCATCGTCATCATGGGGATGTGGGGGGTCGGGCAGATGGCCGTGATCTACCTCGCCAAGCTGCAGGATGTCCCCTTCGATCTGTACGAGGCCGCGGACATGGATGGCGCGAGCTGGTGGCAGAAGACGCGTCACATCACCGTGCCGTTGATCTCCCCGGTGATTCTCTTCAACGTCGTGATGGCTATCATCGGCACCTTCCAGATCTTCGCCGAACCGTACATCATGACCCGGGGAGGGCCCGAGGACAAGACGCGCTTCGTCGCCATGTTCATTTACGATCAGGCGTTCCAGTACCAACGCGTCGGCTATGCTTCGGCCGTAGCCTGGGTGTTGTTCCTGATGATCGTCGCGCTGACGCTGGTGGCGTTCCGCGTTTCGAGGCGCCACGTGTACTACGCCGGGAGGTAGCATGCCCCTCGCCCGCGACACAACGGCCGCCGGGGTCCGGCGTCTGTCGATTCACCTGGTTCTGATGGCCGGGGGCCTTTTCTTTGTCCTGCCCCTGCTCTGGATGATCGCCACCTCGCTCAAGCCCCTCGATCAGACCATGCGCCAGCCCGACAGCCTGCGCCATGCCTTCATCGGCGAGGGTTACAAGGCACTCCTGGGGGAGGCATGGCTCCCCGTCACGCGGGAGCGCCTGCTGACACCGGGTCCCGGGAGGGACTTCGCCATCGTCCGGCCCCGGGAACCGTTCCCGGCCGGGGAACTCAGCCATCCCTTCGGCAAGGAGGTCTGGGATCGCTACCCCGTCTTCAACCGGCAGGAACTGGCGCGCATGAACACGCCGGTCACCGAGGCGATGAACGTCCTCGCGGATGAACGCAACCCCTTCGATCCCGCCGCGGGGATCCTGACCCTCCAGTCCGGCCGACGGGTGGCCGCGGAACTCGTCCGACACATCCTCCCGGACCCCTCGGGTTCGACGCTGTGGCTGGTGCGGGAGTGGCGTCCGGAGGATACGGATACCAGGGAGGTCGGATCGACGGGGGGTGACGTGACGCGGCGTTGGGATGTGATTCCGGAGCGGGACCTGCGCCTGGTGCCGCGCTTCATCCCGCGGAACTACCCGGCGGCCC
>JAFGRS010000741.1 GCA_016935045.1 Lentisphaeria bacterium
CGAGGCCGCGGGCGCTCCCGTCCCCTGGAGGGCGAGGCTCCGCCGAGCCGAGAGTGCCCGCGAGGCCGCGGGCGCTCCCGTCCCCTGCAGGGCGAGGCTCCGCCGAGCCGCATCCCCGGGAGGGCGAAGCTCCGCTGAGCCGCATCCCCTGGAGGGCGAGGCTCCGCCGAGCCGAGAGTGCCCGCGAGGCCGCGGGCGCTCCCGTCCCCTGGAGGGCGAAGCTCCGCTGAGCCGCATCCCCTGGAGGGCGAAGCTCCGCTGAGCCGTATCCCCTGGAGGGCGAAGCTCCGCTGAGCCGCATCCCCTGGAGGGCGAGGCTCCTGCCGAGCCGGTTCTCGGATTGGACTGAGGCATTCCAGCCGCTAGCGCTTTCCCGGCGCGCTGGGAATTGCCCTTCCCATGCGGTAGAGTGGGCGGTTGTCCGTCCCCGGGGCGAGTGCCTGGGCGGGTACGGCGTCCAATCTCCGTCTCGAGGCGTGCCCGCAGGCGCGCGCATGCGTCTATAATATGGTAGCGGGTCGCCTGGTGGCGATCGGCGCAAGTGGAGGATCACCATGGCAACGCGACCGAACATCCTGCTGTTCTTCACGGACATGCAGCGTGCGGACACAATCCACGCTCTGGGCAACCCGGTCATCCGTACCCCGAACCTGGACCGCCTGGTGCACGAAGGGACAGCCTTCGCCAGTGCCTATACGCCCTGCCCCGTGTGCGTGCCCGCGCGCTGGTGCATGCACTACGGTCAGTACACCGGCCGCTCGGGGTTGTATGACAACGGCCGCATGCCCGAGGACAACGGCCTCTCGCTCCCCGCAGTCCTGAGCCGGGCGGGCTACCGCACCCAGGCCATCGGGAAGTGCCACTTCACGCCGGACAAGCTCGCCCGGCGCGGCTTCGACGCGCGGTTGGTCCAGGAAGAGGGATGCTCGAACCCGGAGACCGACGACTACGTGCGCTGGCTGCGGGACCACGGCTACAACTACGATGAGCCCCACGGCACCCGCGGGGAGATGTACTACACGCCACAGGTTTCCCTCCACGGCGAGGCGGACCATCCCAGCCAGTGGATTGGCGACCGTTCCATCGAGTTTCTCAAGGAGCAGGCTTCCGGGGGACAGCCCTGGTTCCTGTTCTCGAGCTTCATCCATCCCCATCCCCCCTGTGCTCCGCCCAAACCCTGGCACAAGCTCTACCGGGCCCCGTTCATGCCCCTGCCCCACGTGCCCCCGGACTGGGAGAGCATGCTGACCTGGATCAACCGTCATCAGAACCGCTACAAGTACCGTGACCAGGGCATCGACCGCAACCTCGTGCGGGGCATCAAGGCATACTACTACGCCACCGTCTCCTTCGTGGACTACCAGGTCGGCCGCATCCTCGCCGCCCTGGAACAGAGCGGCCAACTCGACCGCACCCTGGTCGTCTTCGCCTCCGACCACGGGGAATACCTCGGGGATTATAACTGCTTCGGCAAACGCTCGATGCACGACCCGGCGGTACGCATCCCCCTGCTGGCCCGGATGCCGGGACATTTCCCCGCCGGGCAGATCTGCGCTGCACCCGTCAGTCTGGTGGACATCTTCCCGACCTTCGCCCACGCGGCCACGGCAGACACATCGGACCTCGCTCTCGATGGGATCGATCTGACCGACGCGGCCGCGGGCGCCGCAACGCGGGAGTGCGTGTTCTCGCAGTTCAGCAGGGATGACCGGGCCATCTACATGGCCGCGAACCGGGAGTGGAAATACGTCTACTCCGTGGGAGACCGGCGGGAGTTCCTCTTCGACCGCATCCACGATCCCGCCGAAACCCGGAACCGCGCCGGAATCCGACTCGCCGCCAGGCCCAAGAACACCATGAAGCAGGCCCTGATGAACCACCTGCGCACATACGGCCCCGCCGACGCCATCGCCGAAAGCGACGGCAAAACGGACTGGAGACCCTATCCGCGCCTGGATCTCTCCTACCTCGATGACCCGGACGCGGAACTGCTCTTCCAGGATCACGACGCCTTCGTTCTCGACCGCCCGGGGTACACGGACTGAGGGTCCGCACGAAAATAACTTCACATTTTGGCGCGGCGCCGCATGGTCATCCGCAAGGCACGAGGAGGGCGCATACCCTAAGGTATGGTACCGACGAGTAACGCAGCAGATGGCCGTGCGCCGCCTCGCCCCGAAGGGCTGCGTAGCTCCCGCTCCCTGGCGACGTTGTTCGCTCGGGACGTACCGCTGTGGGTACGCCCGCTGCGCTTATGCCTTGCCAGGAACCGGGATCGCCTGCAGCAAAATGGGAAGTTATTTCCGCGCGGGCCCTGAGGGTAGAGAGAAGGAAAGGGAAACGGACACGGACGGACGCGACGGACACAACGGAGGGGACGGGAAGGAGAGAGACACGGCGGGATGGGGCGGGCAGCGCGCAGGCAGCAGACCTCAGCGATGGAGGCCGGGATGTTGACCTCGAAGGAACGTGTGATGCGGGCGTTGGGGCACCGGGAACCGGATCGTGTGCCGCTGAACTACCACGCCAACCCGGGGATCGACCGCCGCCTCAAGGAGCACTTTGGGCTGGATCCCCGGGATGGCGAGGGCTTGCTGCAGGCCCTGGGGGTGGACTTCCGGGGGGTGCATGCGCCCTACCGTGGGCCCCGTCTGCATCCGGAAGTCCCGGGCGTCAACGTCGATCCGGTCTGGGGTTGCCGCCGGCGCTGGATCGAGCATGGCTGCGGCGGCTACTGGGAGGAGGTCGAATTCCCCCTGCGGGAAGCCGACGCGGATACCGTGGCCGCCTGGCCCATGCCATCCCCCGACGATTACGATTGCGGAGCAGTGCTCGCCCAGTGCGAACGCCACGCGGAGCGCGCTCTCCACGTGGGAGGCGCAGGCACCGGCGACATCATCAACCGCCTGGGACGGGTGCGGGGCATGGAGCAGGCCCTGGTGGACCTGATCACCGCTGACCCGGCCGGAATGCTCTGGGTCGACCGCATGCTCGCCATCGAACTCGAAGTCCTCAGCCGTACCCTCGACGTCGCCGCCAAACGGGTCGATTTCGTCTGGATGGGGGAAGACCTCGGGACCCAGCGCGGTCCCATCATCGGACTGGACCTGTACCGCAGCCAGATCCGTCCCCGGCACCAACGCTTCGTCGACCTCGCCAAGTCCCATGGCCTGCCCGTCATGATCCACAGCTGCGGGTCATCGAGCTGGGCCTTCCCCGATTTTCTCGAGATGGGCATCAACGCCGTCGACACCCTGCAGCCCGAAGCAAAGGACATGGCGCCGGCCTACCTCAAGGCGACCTTCGGAGACCGCCTCGCCTTCCACGGCTGCATCTCCACCGGCGGCGCCGTCGCCTTCGGGACCGTCGCCGACGTCGAACGCGAAGTCCGCAACACCCTCGACATCATGATGCCCGGGGGCGGATACTGCCTCTCCCCCACCCATATGCTGCAGGACAACTCACCCACCGAGAACGTGCTCGCACTCTACGACTGCGCCAAACGCTACGGGCAGTATGCCTGAGAGACGGCGGAGGACCGCCGGCTCCAGTGTGGGAGGCGGTCTCTCGCAGAACCTGAGCTCTGTCGAAGGTCGACCGGCGATCCCCCGGCGCCG
>JAFGRS010000742.1 GCA_016935045.1 Lentisphaeria bacterium
CAGAAGAACATGGCGCCTGCCTTCCCGTTGCATGGTCAGGGGGCCTCCGGCGTGGACTCGGCCCGGTGCAGGGCCGCTTCCAGGGCTTCCGCCAGCCCGTCGATGTCGGCGGCGGCGATCACGAGGGGAGGCAGAAATGTGACCACGTTGCGGCTCATCCCCGTCTTGCCGACCAGGTATCCGGCATCCTTGAGTTCCTCCAACACCCGGTCCGTCTCCGCCGCCGCGGGCTTGCCCTCCCGGCACAGTTCCATGCCCAGCATCAGGCCCCGGCCCCGCACCTCCGCCACCAGGGACGAAGCGGAGGCGATCCGCTCCAGTACCCCCCGCAGATAGGCCCCGAGTTCGGAGCTTCGGCCCGCCAGGTCCCGCTCCCGAAGGTACCGCAGCACGGCCCGTCCAGCCGCGGCGGAAACGGGATTTCCTCCCGTCGTCGAAGCTCCGGGGCGGGTGTAGGAGGCGGCGATCTCGGCCCGGGCGCAGAAGGCCCCGATGGGAAAGCCGTTGCCCAGGGCCTTCGCCAGGCTCAGAATGTCCGGCTCGACGCCCAGCCCGCGGAACGCGAACGGCGCACCGGTCCGGCAGAACCCGGTCTGCACCTCGTCGAAGATCAGCAGCGCGCCCGCGCGGTGCGCGGCATGCTGCACACGCTCGAAGTAGCCCGCGGGAGGCACGACAATCCCCCCGTTGCCCTGGATGGGCTCGGCCAGGACGGCCGCGATGTCCCCGTGGGCGCCGAGGATCTCCTCGACGGCCCCGGCACAGGCGAGGCCGCAACTCCCGGGTTCGAGCCCCAGTTCGCAGTGCAGGCAATGGGGGCACGGGGCTTCCAGGCCGCACTCCGGCGGCGTCGGGTCCGTGCGCCACATGGGAATCCCCGTCACGGCCATGGTCTGGGCCGTGCGCCCGTGCAGGCCCCCGCGCAGGTACACGAACCGCCTGCGCCCCGTGTGCAGCTTCGCCAGCAGCATGGCCCCCTCGTTGGCCTCGCTGCCGCTGTTGACGAAGAACACCCGGTCGAGGCCGCAGTCGAGGAACGACACCAGGTCCCGGGCCAGGGCGTGGATCGGTTCGTTGAGGTAGATCGTGGTGGTGTGCTGCAGCCTGCGGATCTGCTCGATGGCCGGCTCGATGATCTCCGGGTTGCAGTGCCCGCAGTTCATCACCGTCACCCCGGCATAGAAATCCGTGTACCGCCGGCCGCGGACATCCCAGACGTACTGCATCGCGGCGCGGTCCATGACGGGAGGGTCCCGGTAGAAGTGGTACAGGCACGGGACCATGTAGTTGCGCTTGGCCTCAAGGAGGGATTGGGCAAGGGGATCCATGCTTCTCGTCCCGTTTGATGTCGAGTCGGGAGATGCTGTCGTCCGCGTCGATGCCGCGCGGGTAGGCGCCATAGGAGAACGAGCGTCCGCCCGCAAGCTCCCGCAGGGCCTCCATGGCGGCGTCCGCGGCGGGCGGATGCCGCAGGGCCTGGCGGTACAGCCGCACCAGGGGCCCGATCTCTCCCGGCGGGCGGCAGCGGCTGTCGATGCGGATCGCGGCAGGCGCCAGGGCCCGGACAGCCCCCATGGCCGGCAGCATGGCGAGGTCGTGCTCGAGCAACACGTGCGTACGGCAGTAGCGGTCCAGCCGCAGCGCCCGGAGGGTGCCACGGCGGTCCCGCAGGGCGAAGGAATCCGCCGCGCAGGGCATCTGGCAGAAGCCGTCCCCGGTGGCATGCTGGGTCTGCCAGCCGACGAGGCAGTGTTCGAGGACCATGCCCTCGATGGGGCCGTGGACGGGCAGTTCCACATCCGGACCAACGGGGTCCGCCGCGAGATCGGCGGCGCAGGCCAGAGAAGCCTCCGGCGCCGGCACCAGCCGCCGGAAGCCCAGCCCCTGGAGCCAGTGGGCCGCGGCCCGGTTCATCACGTTCAGACCCGCGTCGCCCCAGAGTTCGTACCCCGTTCCCTCGAACAGGGGAACCAGCGCCGGCGTCGACAACGAGAATACCGTGACCCCGACCTCCTCCCGCAGCAGTCGGCGCACCTCGCCCACCTCCCGCTCCGTGACCACCCGCGGCAGACCCAGTACCACCCCGGTGCCGCACGCCATCCCGGCACGCCCCAGAGCACGCAACTCCTCCAGCGACCAGCCGGAAACCGGCGTCAGGTCCCCCTCCCAGCCCAGGATCACATGCTCCGCACCCGCCTCGAACGCCGCCTCCGCCGCCACCCGGTTGCCCACCACGACCGTCACCCCGGGCAGGCGTCCCGTCGCCCCCCCGTCGTGCTCCGGCGGCGGCTCCTCGGCATGGGACTTGAGTCTGCCATGGTGCGAGAGATACACCGGCTCCCGGTCCCCCGCGCGGTCGACGAAGTCCTCCCCCGGGCGCGCGAAGGCGAAGCCCGTGGTCAGCTCGCGGACCCTGCGCCGATGCACGGCGGCCGCCGTCGCGGGGTCCCGCAGGGGGGCCAGGGGTTCGGCGACGCAGGCGTCGATGGCCTGGCGATAGAGGCGCACCAGGGGCGCCAGGGTCTCGGCAGTGCGCATGCGCCCCTCGATCTTGAATGCGTCGATACCTGCCCGGACCAGCTCCGGAACCTGCTGCAGCAGGCATAGGTCCCGCGCCGCCAACAGGTGCGCGGCATCGGCCAGCACGGTCCCCGTACCCTCGGAAACAAGGTCATAGGCCCATCGGCACGGCTTCATGCACTGCCCGCGGTTGCTGCTCTTGCCGAACAGGATGCCGCTCGTGAGGCACTGCCCGGACTGCACCGAACAGAGGTCCCCGTGCACGAAGTACTCCACCTCGATGCCGGACTCCTCCCGGATCCGGCGCACGGCCTCCACCGTGATGTCCCGCGACGTGATCACCCGGGTGAAGCCATGACGCCGCAGCAGACGGGCATGCTCGGCACAGCCAACGTTCATCATCGTGCTGGCATGCAACGGCACCCCGATGCCTTCCCGGCGGCAGATCTCGACCACCGCCGGGTCCTGCACAATCAGAGCGTCGACCCGGATGTCCCGGAGAAAACACAGCCACTCGGACAGGGCGGGCAACTCCCGGCTGCTCACGAGGGAGTTGACGGTAACATACACCCGGCGCCTCCGTGCCTGCGCTGCGCCAACCAGCCGGGACAGTTCCGCCGGGCTGAAGTTCACATCCGCCCGGTGACGCCGCATGTTGAAACCCTTGCCCGCAACATACACGGCGTCCGCGCCGGCCTCGAGAACGGCATGAAATGCCTCTTCCCTGCCGGCCGGGGCGAGAAGTTCCGGGGGTTTTGGCGGGGGCAACCGAGGCAAAACAGCACTCCTGTAATCCGATCCTGCCGTTCGTGATCTGCCGTGCACCCTCAGTATAGCAGCTTGCCGGGCAGATGGGCGGTCTCCCGGCCGGGATCGAGGATTCCCCCTTCCGTGCGCATGGCCCAGTCCTCCTGGACCATGTTCAGGAGCAGCACCGACGCGTCGAAACGCGACATCATCACCTGACCCCGCTCCCCCACCGCACAGGGCAGCAGACGGTCGCCATCCCGACGCACCACCGTGATATCCAACCGGGCCGATTCCGTGCCGTACTCGATCCCGGCCTCCGAGAAACCCACCTCCGGAAACATCCCGAACAGGCTGTTCCCATAGCCGTGCAGGTGCACCGCGCGGGGAAAGGCCGCCCGCAGACGCGCATACTCCGCCGCCGCAAGCCCCATCCCCCCGTAATGAACCCCGAGGATGCCCTCCCGTACCCCGGACGACATGCGCTCGGCCAACATCGCAATCACCGGCGGCGTCGAGAAAATCACCTCCACCCGCTGCCGCGACAGAAGGCCCAGTACCTGCTCGGAAACGTGCTCGAAGTAGCGCTTCGACGACATCGACTCGGCCGGCAGACACCGGTACCAGCGCGGATCGAAGTCCACCGCGAAGGGGTCCATCCCGCCCACATGCCGCAGGATCGCACGCACCGCCTTCCCGATGGCGTGCGGCCCCGACGGCCCCGCCCACAGCCAATTCCGCCGCAGGGGAAACCCCACCGCCTCCGCCTGCCGCACAAAGGGGGCCACAAAACCCGCGTGAAACTCCCCCTCCGTGAACACCGTCGTCACCGGCAGACCGGAGAAGCCGCTCGTGTCGGCCGTGATGAGATAGGGTGGATCGTCCCGCAGGCGCCGCGGCAGAAAGCCCTCGACCGGCACCCCGCGCAACTCCTCCGCCGTCAGCGGCGGCACGCGCTCCGGTTCCCGAATCATGGACTCCCGGTCCAGGCCGAGCCGCCCCATCCGTTCCAGCCAGAAGGGACTCCCGTCCTCGGGATGGGTGTGCAGGGCAAGAATGCGGCGCCTGGTCGCTGGATCTGCCACGCTGCCTCACTTCCCGATGACGGCCAGGCGTGCCCTGGCCTGGCGCTGGAAAACGGGGTCCTGATGGTCCGCAACCGGTATCTCGAGTACCTTGCGATAGTACACCGCGGCCTTTCGCGGTTCCTTCATCACCTCGTACGTCACCGCCAACTGGTAGTGGGCATAGGCATTGGCGGCATCCTTCTCGATGGCCGTCAGAAACATCTCCTCGGCCATCCCCAGAGTTCCGTCCGGCAAACCGCCCAACAGGCTCTTGGCCAGGAGCTTCAGGGCCCAGTTCAGGGTCGCCACCTCGCGGTAATACACCCCCAGTGCCGCATAGGCCGGGGAGTACCCGGGATCGATGGCGATCGCCCTCTTCGCGTCCCGCTCGACGTGACGCGACAGACGCACCTTCTCCCGACCCCCCTTGTACAGGGCCAGATTGCCGCTCGAGATCGCCAGCAGAAAGTGCGTCTCGGCCCGCTCGGGAGCCAACGTCCCCAGCGCCTCCGCATACCGCACCGCTTCCTCGAAGTACGGCTCGGAAGCCTTGCTGTCCAGGTCCTCCCCAACGTTGTTGCAGGCCCACGTCAGCCGCGTCAGCAGACGAACGTCGCGCGGCGACTGACGGTACGCCTCACGGTAGTACTCCATGGCACTCCGGTTGTCAAAGGCGTCAAAGGCCGCATCCCCCTTCGCAACCAGATCCTCCACCCCGGCCAGGCTCAGACCCGCCGCCAGAAAAAACCACACCAATCCCACCCGCCGCAGACGTTTCATCCCACTGCTCACTCCAATGACACACAACCCGACGCCCCGACAGGCAATATCGGCAACATGGGCGCCATACACACTCTCGTACCCCTCCCCCATCGCCTCACTCCCCTTCAGACAACCGTCCGCGCCCCCGGTTTCCGGCTGGGTCCGGCGCATCGCGACGTTTTCCCGTACCTCCATCCGGGACGGCCTGGAGCGCGAGCGTACCGCGAGCTTCCCCGCCCCCTGGAGCGCGAGCGTACCGCGAGCTTCCCCGCCCCCTGGAGCGCGAGCTTGCCCGCGAGCATCCCGGCCTGGACGGAGGCATTGTCCTTTTCTGCCCGGGGCTGTTTCAAGATCCGGTGAGTCGGTTTCCGCCGCCACTGCCCTTGCGGCAGTGGAGCGCCGATCCGGGGTGAGGGAGCGCGGCCGCGCCCCCTCCGCGCCCTCCGATCGGCGCTCCACCGGGACAAGCCCGGCGGCGGCGTTGGGATCTTGAAACAGCCCTGTTTTCTGCCCCCGGACCATTGACAAGCCCCGGTATGCCATGGTATTGTCTCCCACTGGGGTGTGTGTATTCAGCCCAGTTGGTTTCACATCCCGCGGCATTACGTAATGGGATGGGGGGCGTCGGTAGCATGGAGCCTACGATGAACAGGATGCGTCATACGGCGATTTGCGCGGCCCTGTGTCTGTGCTGGCTGGCGGCGGACATGGCAGCCGGGCTGCTGGACGGCCTCGGACTGGACAGCGCCGTGGCCAAGGAGGAACTCAACTACACCTGCGTCCCCAAACCGGCCGTCAAACCCCCCGCGCAGCACTCGAGTGCGGAAGGCCTTCCGCCCCTGCCCCTCCCCGTCGTGCCCCTGCGGCGCACGGAAAAAAAGAACCCTCCCCGCCCACCCGTGCTCATCGCCAAAATCGCCACCGCCGACCGGGGCGACTGGGCCACCAACCCCGAGGACGCCAAAAACCTCCTGCGCTGGATGGCCAAAAACCTCAATGTCCATTTCAGCACCATCAACATCCCCGAGGACAAGATCCCCACCAACCCCGAAGCGATCCCCGTCATCTACCGCACCGGCCACGAGGCGTTCTCCTTCAGCCCCGAAATCCGGGAACGCCTGCGCGAATACGTCCTGCGCGGCGGAACCATCGTCTTCGAGGCCTGCTGCGGACGGCGCGCCTTCGCCGAATCCGCCCTGCGCGAAATGCAGCAGCTCATTCCCGAACGGCCCCCCTACCGCCTCACCAAAGACCACCCCCTGTACCACTCCTTCATGGAGATCAAGGACATCTCCTATCGGCCCCATGCCCTCAAGGCCGGTGCCGTGAACGGCGATACCTCCGCCATCGGCATCGACATCGG
>JAFGRS010000110.1 GCA_016935045.1 Lentisphaeria bacterium
GTGACATAGCGGTTGAGGGTGACGGTGGTTTCGGCCTCGGCGCCGGCGGCCTTGATCTCGACGTTGCCGGCTCGGTCGGTGGCGACGCAGTAGAAGCGGTAGGTGTGGTCGAGTTCGCCGCTGAAGACGGCGGTCGCGTCTGTCGTGACCGTCCAGGGGTTCCACGGCCCGTCGTTGTCCTGCACGTAGACCGTGTAGGAGGCGATGCCCGAGTGCGGGTCGGCGCCGCCGCAGGTGACGGTGAAGTCCCACGGGCTTTCGTCGGGCAGCGTCGCGACGGCGCTGGCCGGCGCCAGGGCGTCGATCGTGAGACGGCACTCCTTCTCCGGGTCGGTCCCGGCGCCGGGATCATGGGGGTCGACCTGGTTGGTGGCGATGGTGGTGCTGAAGTCGAAGGTGATCTCGGCCACGTTGGAGAATCCGGTGCCGGTGGGCAGTCCGGCCTTGGGACGGACCACGAAGGAGAGGTGGCCCTGCCCCCGTCCGGTGCCGTCCTCGGGGGGCAGGAAGCCGTAGTCCACGGGCGGAGGCAGGCCCGTTTCCGGATCGAGGGTGGTGAAGAGCGCCTCCAGGACGCCGCCGGCCGGGTTCAGCGCGACGCGGACCTCGAGTTCGAGGGCCATGCCATTCTGCTCGAAGGCGATGCTGGTTTCGAAGGTGTTGAGGCCGGGGGGCACGACCACGAGGTGGTCGCCGAAGCCGACCTCGGTGATCTCGAGGGTGCTCCAGTCGAGGTTCCCATCGAGGGGGTCACGCAGGATCACCACCTGCGCCGGGGCACTGGCCCCGGGGTCGTTCTCGAAGTCGATGCGGTAGGGCAGCAGTTGGTCGCCGGCGATCCAGCCCTCGGGGCCGGCGCCGCCGGGCCCCGTCTTCCCGTTGGGATCCTGGGAACCGGCCGATTCGCTGTCGCCGAACCAGTAGTCCCAGGCCACACCGATGCATTCGGGATCGAGCACATTCCACATGGCTCTCCCCCAGTCCTCCCAACTGTCCCATCCGGTCTTCTCGCCGATCCACATGATGCCGTAGCCGACCCCGTGCCAGATCAGCACGGTGTAGGCGGCCGTCGCGGCAGCCCCCATGTACGAGAACCCCCCCGCACCCGCGGCCGCCCCGCTGCCTCCGGCCGCCCCGGCCGAGGCGGCGGTCGTGGTGACCGCGGCGTTCGCGGCCGCGGCGGTGGGCGCGGCCGCGGCGGTGCCGTTGACCATGGCGATGCAGTCGGCGAGGAGCACGTTCTGCCCCTGCACGAAGCGGAGCTGGTAGAGGAGCCGCAGGGCGCGGATGCTGGTGCCGGTCGTGGAGAGCAGGCGTTCCATCTCCATGGCCCGCATGTTGGCGAGTTTCAGGGCAATATCCACGAGGGTGGCGTCAAATCCGTTCTTCTTCATCATGATGGCCAGGATCTGTTTGTAGGTGACCGTCTCGAAGATGGTGCCGCTGGGGTCGGCGTGGTTCAGGGGGCTGTTTCCCGCGTAGGCATAGAGGTTGGCGCCGCCGGCGATTCCGATGGGGTCGGGCTGCAGGAAGCGCCCGAGTTCGGGGTCGTAGTGGCGGGCGCGCATGAAGAGCAGTCCCGTGCCGTCGGTCTGCACCCCGGCGAGGCCGCCGTACTGGAAGGGGTTCGCCACGGCTTCGACGGTCATCTGGCTGCCTCCGAAGGGCAGGTACCGGTAGCGGTTGAGAACGGTGCCGCCGGCGTCCGTCAGCTCCGTGGTATTGCCGGCTGCATCGGTGGTGTAGTAGGCGTGTTCGCCGGCCGGACCGCGTCGGGCCGCCAGTCCGAGGCCATAGGCGTAGGTGGCGAGGCAGGTGCCGGCGGGGGTGTATTCGCCGATCACGTCGCCGAGGCCGCCCGGACTCGCCGGGTCCACGAGCAACCGGGTGGTGACCCCGTTGTGGGTCACGGCCACGCGCCAGCCCAGGGCGTTGTAGGTGTAGCTCCAGGAGTCACCCCCATGCTGGACTTCCGTGAGCCATCCCGCCGGATTGTAGGCATACTCCCAGGGTGTCGATTCCTCCCCTTTCTCCACCAGGTTGCCGTCGGCGTCATAGGTCAGCGGCGCCGCACCGACTTGGGTGACCTGGTTCAGGCTGTTGACCGTGCAGGGGGTGTCCGTCGGTCCGTCGACCTGGCGCACGCGGTTGCCGGCGGCGTCGTACTGGAAGGTGAGTTCCCGATCCGGGAGGGCGGCCCCCGCCGCCGCGGCAAAGGCGGCCCGGACCAGGCGCCCGAGGGGGTCGTACTCGTAGGTCCAGGTCCCTTCCGGCGTGGTCTGGCTCGCCACGGCTCCGGCGCTGTTGTAGGTGTACTCGAAGCGGCTCATCGGCGTCCCGTCCGCCGCCCGGTGCTCGAGGACCGAGGGCTGCCCCAGGGGTCCGAACTCGGCGGCGCTCCAGGAGCCGTTGCCGCGGTCTTCGCGCACCACTCTGCCGGCCGCATCATAGGAGTACGCGATCAGGAGTGCCCCGGTCTCGTCACGCAGGCAATGCAGGTCCCCATTGGCCGCGTATTGGTACACCACCGCCCGGCCGTCCTGGTCCTCGACGCGGCTGCGGCGGCCGGCGCCGTCGTAGCTGTAGGTGATGGAGAGTCCGCCGGGGTAGAGGACCTGGGCGAGGCGTCCCTCGGGGGTGTAGGAGAAGGTCGTTTCCCCGGTCTGGTCCTGGAGCGAGGCCAGGCGTCCCGAGGCATCGTAGCCGAGGTGTGTCTGCGAGCCGTCGGGCAGGTCGGCCCGGGTCAGGTGGCCGAATCCGTCGTGGACATAGGAGGTGGTCTGGCCGCGCTTGTTGGTATCGCTGAGCGGCAGTCCGTGGTCGCCGCGGGTCATTTCCCGCACGAAGCCGAGGGCGTCCCGGGTGGACGTCAGGTTCCCGGCGGCGTCGCAGGTCCACGTCGTCACCCTCCCCATGGCGTCGGTGAACGACTGCATGCGCCCGAGGGTCGGCTCGTAACGGAACCGACTGAGGTTGCCGAGGGGATCGCGACTGGAGAGGAGATTGCCCCTGGGGTCGAAGGTGCGCTGGAAACGCCGGCCCGGCCACAGGAGGAGTTCCTGGGAGAGGCCGTCCTCGGACACCCGTGACTGGGTGGGTTCTTCGAGTCCATTGCGGGTGATGGCCGGGCGGCCCCGGTCGTCGTAGGAGACGCTGCCGCCGGTGCCGAGGGCATCGACGTAGGTCACCACGGCGGGAGCCGAGTAGGTGAAGCGCAGCAGCCCGGGCCCATTCCTCTCGCGGATCTCCTCGAGGCGCCCGTTGCCGTCGTAGCCGAAGGTCTGTCCCGTTCCGCCCGTCCAGGCGACCGAGGCGAGTGCGCCGGCGGCGGCCGCCGTGCCGCTCGTGTCGTAGGTATAGGTCGTCGTCTGCCCATCGACGCAGGTCACCGATTCGAGCAGGTCCTGCCCCGCGGCATAGCTGTAGGCGACGGATCGGCCCAGGCTGTCCGTCGCGGCGGTGATTCGGCCGCTGCCGTCGTAGGCGAATTCCAGGAACATGCCGTTCGAGTGTGTCAGGCGCACCATCCTCCCGCCGTTGTAGGCGGCCGTGATGCGGTACCCGTTCGGGTCTTGCAGGTGCAGGAACCGCCCGTCGAGCGTGAAGGCTGCCGTGATCCCTCCCGGGTCCCGCAACAGAAAGCCGTCCACGCTGCGGGTGAGCTGCAGGGGCAGGTGTGGGACGCTGATGTAGCCGCCGCGGACATCCGGCTGGAAGACATGGCGGTCACTGCCCATGGTCACGGTCACGGTGCCGTCGGCCGCTTCGGCCAGACGGACCATCCAGCAGTGCAGCCACCCCCGGCCGAACTCAGCGGATGCGGACCGGGCACTGATACTGGACGGATAGAGCCGGGCCAGGACCAGGGGCATGCCGGGGGTGTCCACCATCAGGTCGGGCTCGACGCACAGGTGTCGTTGCGGCGTCAACCCGTCAGCCGCCATGGTCTCAAACCCCAGCAGGGCGTCCAGTCCGACCACGTCCCGGCCGAGAGTCCCGAGGTAGCCCGCGTCCTGGCCCAGGCAGCGGACCAGGTCACCCCAGGTCGGCCCGATCCGGTTGCGGAGGTTGGCGAACAGCACATCCCA
>JAFGRS010000743.1 GCA_016935045.1 Lentisphaeria bacterium
GATGCCGCCCGGGGACCGTGCGGCGTACGGGATGTTTCAAGATCCCAACGCCGCCGCCGGGCTTGTCCCGGTGGAGCGCCGATCGGAGGGCAGGGAGGAGGCCGCGGCCGTGCCCCCTCCACCGGAATCGGCGCTCCACTGCCGCAAGGACAGTGGCGGCGGGGAACGAGCAGAGCGGCGGGTCTTGTCGCCTTTCCTTCCGCATGTCCGCCGCCGGCAGCGGGTGTAGAGTACGCGATGGACGCAAGAGCGGCGGGCGATCGGTGTCATCCCCCCGGGCAGCCAGGTACCTGCGCCCTGCCGTCCAGACACCCCCGCACTTGCCCCAACCCATACGGGAATCGCCGAGATGGCTGCTTCTGTCGGAACATGGCTACGGCTACGCATGATGGCCGGATACGCGCCGGACGGCCCGGACTGGCAGGCCCTGGCGCCGGCCCTGCTGCTCTTCGCCGCCGCCCTCGTTCCGGCGCTCCTCAGGCACGGCAGGGAAAGGGACTTCTTCCTTGGGGGGCGGCGCTCGGGGGCCTGGACGGTGGGCGCGTCCCTGCTGGCGACGGTCCTCGGCGCGAGCGGCTCTCTGGGCATCGTCGCGCTGGCCTACGACCGTGGCTGGGGAGCGTTCTGGTGGCTGGGTTCCGGGGCCGTCGGCCTGATGCTGCTGGGACGCTTCTGGGTCCCGGCCATGCGCCGCAACCCCGGCGTCCGCACCCTGCCCGAGTGGGCGGGGACACTCTACGGCGAGCCGGCCCGGGTCCTGGCCGCCGGGCTGATTGCCGTCATGTGGACCGCCGTCATCGCCGCCCAGTGGAACGCGGCCGGCACCGTCCTGGCGTTCTTCCTCCCGGCCGGAGCGCCGGCCGCGACGATCGTGCTGGCCGTGCTGGTCACCGCCTATACGCTCCGGGGCGGCCAGAGCGCCGTCCTGCGTACGGACCGCTGGCAACTGCCCCTGATCCTCGTGGCCATGGCCGTGGCCCTGGCCTGCGCACGGCGGCTGCCGGCAGCCGCCGGTGGCCCCGCACCGGCCTTTCCCGGGGTCTTGTTCCAGGGCCTCACCCCGGGCACATGGGTGGCCCTGCTGGTGGTGGTCGGTGGCATGTATATCGTCGGCCCCGATCTCTGCAGCCGGGTCCTGGTGGCCGCCGATGACCGCGCCGCTTCCCGGGGCGCCTTCTGGGCCGGACTCCTGCTCCTCCCCATTTCGGTGCTCGTGGCCGCCGTCGGCGTACGCCTGCGCGGCGCCGGAATCGCCCTCGAGAACGGGCGCGACGCATTCCCCTGGCTGCTCGGTCGGAGGGATGTGGTGCCGCCCCCCCTGGCGGGGGTGATCGGGGCGGGCCTCCTGGCCGCCATGGTTTCGTCCGCGGACACCTGTCTGATCACGGCGGCTTCGGTTCTCGAACTGGACCTGGTGCGCGGCCGGGGCCGTCTCGGGGACGGGAGCGAGGAACGTCGGGGCCGGCTGTACGTCCTCGGGGTGGGTGCCGTCAGTCTGCTCATCGCCCTTCTGCGTCCGGGGATCATCGGCAACCTGCTCCTGGCGTATTCCTTCTACTCCGGGGGCCTGCTGCTGCCCCTGCTCCTCGGCATCCGGCGTTCTCACCCCTTCCGCCGCCGGCCTGCCTGGGTCTGGTCGGCCATGGCCGTCGGCGGCGTTACCCCCGTCCTGGCCCTCGCCGGCGGCTGGATCGCCGACACCTCGGTCGCCGGCCTGGCCGGGGTCGCCGCCTGCGGCGCGGTCCTGCTCCTGGGCACCCTCCGGCTGTGGGATGGACGCTGTCCGGCGTCCGGGGTATAGTGCCACATGGATTGCGCGGTTGGGCGAATCCGGGCGTAGCGTGGCTGTTCGGGGTACGCGTCGCCCGCGGTCTTTCCCTCACCGAAAGAGAGGCATCAGCGGTGTCGAGGCGCCCCCTGATCGGTACCTTCCGGCCCCCTGGCGACAAGTCGGTGTCGCACCGGGTGGCGTTGTTTTCGCTGCTGTCGGAGGGGTCCTGCAGCGTCGGCAACTACTCGCACTGTGCCGACTGCGCCAGCACCCTGGCGGCGGTGGCGCTTCTCGGCGGAGGCGTAGCCGGCGAGGGGGGTGCGCTGCGGTTGCGGGGCGCCGGCGGGCGGTTGGTTGCGGAGGCGGACATCGACTGCGGCAACTCCGGCACCACCATGCGGATGTTGCAGGGGATCCTGGCCGGGCGCAGGGGTGTGTACCGGCTTCGTGGGGACGAGTCGCTGAGCCGGCGTCCCATGGAGCGGGTGGCGGCGCCGCTGCGCCGGATGGGGGCCGGAGTGGAGACCACCGACGGTCACGCGCCGGTGATCGTGCGGGGGGGGCCGCTGACGGCCATCGACTACGCCCTGCCCGTGGCCAGTGCCCAGCTGAAAAGCGCCCTGCTGCTGGCCGGAATCCAGGCTGCGGGAACCACGCGACTGCGGGAACCCGCACCCAGCCGCGACCACAGCGAGAGACTCCTCACGGCATGGGGAGCCCGCCTCTGGCGCGACGAACAGGGAGCGCTCTGCATCGCGCCGGGAGCCCTGCGCATGGAGAGCCTGGTGGCGATTCCGGGAGACACCAGCGGAGCAGCCTTCTTCGCCTGCGGCGCCGCCCTGGTCCCCGGCAGCGACGTCGTGGCCCGGGACGTCCTGCTCAACCCTTCCCGCACCGGCTGGCTGGAGGTGCTGCGGCGCATGGGCGCCGCGGTCGAATGCCAAGCGGCGTCGGAGCATCCCGAGCCGATGGGGACCATCCACGTCGTCCATCGCGGGACCCTCCGGGGCACGGAGGTCCCCGCGGGCGAGATCCCGAACCTGGTGGACGAAGTGCCCATCCTGGCGGTGGCCGCCACGCAGGCCGTGGGCACGACCGTGTTTCGGGAGGCAGCGGAGCTTCGGGTCAAGGAATGCGACCGCCTGGCCGCCATGGAGAAGGAACTCACGCGACTGGGGGCGGACATCGAGGTGCGGGGGGACACCCTCGTCGTGCGCGGCCCGACCCCGCTGCGGGCCCCCGCCGAAGCCTGCGAAAGCTACGGCGACCACCGCATCGCCATGGCCCTGCGCATCGCCTCGCTCCTCTGCGACGCCCCTGTCGAGATCCGGGACGAGGCCTGCGCCGCGGTCAGCTACCCGAATTTCGCCCAGACCCTGACCGGGTTGCTGGCGCAAGAGGACCCATGACCCGTCCGCACGCCACCTCCGCCCCGACGACGGCGCTCAGAGACTCCGCCCGGAGCGGTCGGGCAGGAGGCCCCATGGCCTGTCATGACGCCAATGTCTACCTCACCGGTTTCATGGGGGTGGGCAAGTCCACCGTCGGGAAGGCCCTGGCCCAGGTCCTCCGGCGCCCGTTCGTGGACATGGACACCCGGCTGGCAGAGGTCCTGGGCATGCCCATCGCCCAGGCTTTCGAGACCGTTGGCGAGGCCCATTTCCGGCGCCTCGAAGGGGAGTTGCTGGAGGAGTTGTCCGGGCAGCGGGGTCTGGTGGTGGCCACGGGGGGTGGGGTGCCGGTGGATGCCGGCAACCGGGCACGGATGCGTGCCGGCGGCAGCATCGTTCTGTTGGATGGAGCACCGGAGAAGATTGCCGGGCGGCTGTCGCGCGGCGCTGTCGCCAGGCGGCCGCTCTGGCGGGATGCCGATGCGGTCCGGGCGCTCTACGAGAGCCGCAGGGAAGCCTATGCGGACTGTGATCTGCGCCTGGACGCATTGCTGCCCGAAATCCGGGACAAGGTGGCGGCCGTGTTGGCCCACCTGATTCCCGAGACCCGTCTCTCCCTGACCCTCGAAGGGCATCCCTGTGACGTGGTGGCCACGGTGCACGGGCCGTCGCGGGTGGCCGGGCCGGCGGCCGGTCGTCGGGTGGCCATCCTGACGGACCGGAGCGTAGCGCAGAAGCATCTGGCCCGCTACGTCAGGGAGCTTCCGGGGGCGGTCCCGATCGTGGTGGCTCCGGGCGAATCGGCCAAGTCGCTGCGGCATGCGGAAGAGGTGTACCGGGCCTTGCTCGAGGCCCGCTTCGAACGCCGCGACCTGCTTCTGGCCCTGGGCGGCGGCGTGGTCACGGACCTGGGCGGATTCGTGGGGGCCACGTACAAACGGGGCATGGACGTGGTGCTGGCGTCGACGTCCCTGCTGGGGTGCGTGGACGCGGCAGTGGGCGGCAAGAGCGCCGTGAACCTCGCGGACTACAAGAACCAGGTCGGCCTGTTCACCGTTCCGGCTCTGGTCGTGCTCGATCTCGAAGCCCTGGCTACGCTGCCCGCCGAGGAGATCCGGGAAGGCCTGGTCGAGGCCTACAAAACCGGCATCGCCCTCGATCCCGACCTGGCGGCCTTCATCGAGGAACACTTCGAAGACCTCTCCAGGGGTGACCTGCCGGCCGTGGCGGAAGTGGCCCGCGTCAGCGCCCGGGTGAAGGGCCGCGTGGTTACGGCCGACTTCCGGGAGGGCGGGCTGCGGCGGGTCCTCAACCTCGGCCACACCTACGGCCATGCGGTGGAGACGTGGCACCGCTGCGGGGTCCGCCATGGTCAGTGCGTCGCCGCCGGCCTCGAAGTGATGACGGAGCTGAGCCGGGCGCGGGATCTGCTCCCGGCAGCGGTCTGCGAGCGCATTCTGGAGACGTTGCTGCGCCTGGACCTGCGCGGGTTCGCCCTCCCCGGCGTGGAAGAGGCCTGGCCCATCATGCGGAACGACAAGAAGAACGTGGGCGGACGGGTGACCTTCGTGCTGCTGCGGGACCTCGGGGACCACCTCTGCGTGGACGACGTGACGCCGGCGGAACTCGGGGAGGCCCTGGCCCGCGTCCGCGCGCGGCGGGGCGGGCCGCCGGCGGCGCACCCGGGGGCCGCGCGGCAGCCGTAGAACGGTTCCCCGGC